>JAPLDP010000055.1 GCA_026391695.1 Bacteroidota bacterium | reverse complement strand
AGGGTGACTTTTTCATTGTAAGAGAGTTTAGTGAATGAATAATACTTTTTTATACTGGGAAGGAGTGTTGTTATAGCTGATGTTATAAAGATAAATTCCAGCCGGAACATTGTTTCCTTTACTATCCCTGCCGTCCCATTGTTGTGATTTTTTCCCGGTAATGTCAAACTGCCTGATAAGGATTCCATGAATATTGTAAATATTCAGTATCGGAGCTTTCCAGTTTTCTGACAATTCAAAAGCTAAGGTCGTTTTTCCGGAAAAAGGATTTGGCGAAGCCGACAGTTTGAAATCAGTTTTATAGATGGAAACGACAGACGTAAATAAGGAATCAAGTTCATGGAAATATGTTGTGAACGTTACTCCATAATCATCACTATAGTCAATATAATACAATCTATGATTTAAAGTCAGATCTAGCGTGGATCGGAACACATAAAAGGATCCAGGTTGCCGACCTGCAGAGTATCTCAGAGACCAATCAAGTCCAATGCCACCTGATTCAAATTTCCTTGTCCATGAATATCCAGTATCGATGCTGTAAAATATCTTATAGTGATAATCGGGCCACCATGAAACCAGATATAATTCACCAGGTTCTGTACCGCGGGATATTTGCGGATAACGCCCTGATATCTCCCAAAAGGCTACTGAACTGTCAATAGGAATTTCGGTATAAGTATTTGTATTATCAATGGTATGTATTAACTCAAATCCCACCCCAGCATCTCCATTAATACCAAAAAACTCTCCATCAAAAAATCCAATTTCAGGAATAGGTATAGTTAATGGATCTGTGATAATTTCAAAATTCTGTCCATAATCATCGCTTTTATTTAATTTTACCCAACTTGTATTAAAAATTACGCCATTATCTATTCCACATAAATAATATGTATTATCAGGATAATTTCCCCGATATTCCCAATTCACCCCATAATCAAAGCTTACCCACAATTCATTCGTTTCAATGAGATAATTGTTGTAAACAGCGCCAGGTGTGGCATCGCCAAGCACATCCCCGACCAACATGACCCCGGATTGTCCCTCCACATTTTCATACTGTAAAGACAATGTTTTCCCATTATCTGATGAATAAAAGACAGCATAATGAAGGCCATCAATCCCAATGTACGTATCGGTTGAAATATAAATTTCACCGGGTAATGCTCCTCTTGTCTGAGCCTGGGATATGATGCAGTATAAACTGAAAAAAATAAAAAGTAGAAGTAACTTTTTCATCGCAAGGTTTTTGAAGTGATTTTGCATTTGATAGTGTGATGTAAATATACAAATCATTTAGGATAAATACAACATCTATTTCAATAGGTGAGATGCAGGTGGATTAGAGCTGCGAGTTACAAACTACAAATGGAGCAAAGTGAGGCAGGACTGCAAGCTACAAGCTTCAAGTAGTTGACTGTCGACTGTCAACTGCCAACTACCAGTCTGGTGTTTTTAGTGAATGAATAATGCTTTATTGTATTGGGAAGAAATATTATTATAGCTGATGTTGTACAGATAAATCCCACCGGGAACAATGATCCCTTTACCATCCCTGCCGTCCCATTGCTGTGATTTTTTTCCTGTAATATCGTACTGCCTGGTATCCCAGAGACCAATCAAGTCCAATGCCACCTGATTCAAATTTCCTTGTCCATGAATATCCTGAATCAATGGTACGAAATATCTTATAGTGATAATCGGGCCACCATGAAACCAGATATAATTCACCAGGTTCTGTACCCCGTGATATTTTCGGATAACGACCGGATACCTGCCAAAAGGCAATTGAACTATCGATTGAGATTTCAGTGTAAGTCTGGCCATAATCAACTGTATGTACAAAGTTATAACCAACGCCAGGTTCACCATAAATACCAAAAAATTCCGGTTCAACAAAGCCGACTTCAGTAAAGGGGCAAATAACCGTAATAGGGAGAAGTTCAAATGATAATCCATAATCTGTACTTTTAAAAAAACCTTCATAATTTCCTTTAAAAATTAATCCCGGATTAACACCACTAAAAAACTGGGTATAACCGGGATTATCTCCCCTAAATTCCCAATTCACCCCATAATCAAAGCTTACCCACCATTTATCCATTCCATAGATATATTGATTATATATAACACCCGGAGTGGCATCGCCTATCAACCCTCCTATCCACATAACACCAGGTTGATTTTCAACATGTTCATACTGTAAACGCAGGGTTTTCCCATTATCTGATGAATAAAAGACAGCATAATGGACACCATCATACCCGCCGTATGTTTCAGATGCAATATAAATCTCGCCGGGCAACGCTCCCCTTGTCTGAGCCTGGGATATGATGCTGAAAAGGCAGAAAAAAAATATAAGTATTGGTGACTTTTTCATTGCCTATGTTTTTAGTTATGTAAAGTATTTATTGATTTCGGCTATGTAATTTTTTTCTGATCGTCAACTTCTATTTGTATTGAAGTTTGAATAAAAATGAATCTGAGTTTCTTTGGAATGCCTGAAGGTACAATATACATAATGCAATAGCAAGAAATATGTAAAACAGGATGATGAAATGTCCTACTGTAATTTGACATTCATTTTAAGTGAAAGTCAGTAGAGTTTTGGCCGGGAGATGAAGAATGAAGGATGAAAGATATTTGATGAAGAATTTTTCATTTTGTATGTTTCATTCTTCATCCTTCATTTCCCGCCCCTTTTTTGCCGTAATTAGTGATTTCCCAATAATATTTAGCAGTAATTCAGATTTAGCAAGTGCATTATCGGTTACATCTGTGTTCAGAATTCCGGATTGCCTGATCAGTCGCAACCAGTAATCGGCTTCCCTGAGTTCTTTATACGATATATGCAACTTATGGATAAAGTCCGCCTTGTCCTCTGTTCCGCAAGCTTCTTCATAATTAGCACCGGCCGCTGTTCCGCTTCGCAATAGCTGATTTATTAATGATTTATGTGCTGAAGATTTTGATAGTCTTTGGGATATTATTATGATTTCAGCGCCAAAATGAAGAAATTCCTCGCCAATATTTATAAATTGATAAGCCATGATAACATTAATCCAAAAAATGATATAATGTTACCCATTTAGTCTGAATGAGGCGAAGCTAAGTGAAATCATCTTCTTCACATCTTTCATCTCCTTATTTATTTCAAGGAAAGGTGTCGGAGACTTTCAATTATCTGCTCTTTATCCCAGGGACACTTTGTCTTCAATTCATCCATGACAGTTGACAGATGTTAAAAGGCTTCAAGTTTCTCTTTCTTCTTAAAAATTTTGGCAAGATCATAGTTTTATCGGCTAGTGTTTATTTTCATAATTTTGCAGATGTTTGTATCCTTTTGTGATTAGATTATGCCTGCACGTTATTACATCGGGTTCACCATCTTTCTTGCACTGATCCTTTCATCGTGTGAAAAGCTTGATTTGGGAGATTGTTTTAAAAGCACTGGGGAAATCATTATTGAAGAACGTAAATTACCTGAATTTGAACACATTGTCCTCGAAGATAACGTCAACGTCATCCTTACTCAAGATAACCAGTGCAGCATCCATGTTCAAGCAGGTGAAAATCTTATCGGATCAGTTATCACAGAAGTAAATGATGGTCAATTAACCATTAGAAATGAAAATCAATGTAACTGGATACGGAGTTACAATAAAGATATCTATGTGTATCTTGCCGTTAAGAATCTCGTAAGCATCTATTATAAGGCATCAGGCAATATCATCAGCACGAATACGATTGTCAGTGATTCCTTAAATATAGCAGTATGGGATGGATCGGGATTAATTGATATGGAGATACAGACTTTAAACTCTGTTCTGAGCTTGCACTATGGCACGGTTGATTTTAACATCCATGGTCATACTCAGGTTGAATATATTTACGCTGCAAGCTATGGCCCTTTCCATTGTCAGGACCTTGTTTCTACATTTTGCTTTATGAATAACCGTGGCTCCAACGATTGCTTTGTGAATTGTACAAAAGTACTGGAGGTGGAAATCGAGAATATCGGGAATATCTACTATAAAGGTGATCCGGAAATCATTAAATCAAAGATTACCGGTACAGGCCAGCTAATAAAGCTGGAAGAATGAAATGAAAAAATCTGCTAAAATTTGGCTGCTCTTAATTCCCTTCGTCTATCTATTCCTTGGATTTTACTTTAATCAAATCATAGGTCTTTTTTCCATGAGGAATGTCGACCCAGAATATGCATATCTGACCAATGGTCTTTACATGTCACTTGGACATTTGAACGTTTATCATATCGACAACCCTGGCACACCATTGCAAATAGTGGTAGCTTTCGTATGCCGGATTGTCTATTTTATTCGATCACCCCATATTTCTTACCTCGAAGATGTGATGATGAATTCTGATCTTTATTTAAACATTATAAACCATGTCGTGATAAGTATCACCGCAGTTGTTCTTTTCATTGCCGGTGTCCTTGCTTGGCGGATAACCGGTTTTCTTCCTTACGGATTACTGATACAAACAGCTCCTTTTTATTCAAATATTACATATGACATCATTGGACGATTAACACCCGAATTATTAATACCTATCCCGGTATTGCTGCTCAGTATCATGATATTAAAAGTGGTGAAATCAAATACAGGTAAATTTAATTTTTTGACAATTTTATTGTTCGGTTTAATCTCCGGCTTCGGATTATCCATCAAGCTCACTTACTTTCCATTACTTATTATTCCTTTTATCATAATACCAGGATATAAAGACAAAGTGAAATTTTTAATACTATCTATACTCAGCATGTTCGTCTTTGCAATGCCCATTTTATATGATCTGGTTTTTTTTACGCGATGGATAAAAGATCTCATTATTCACTCTGGTCATTATGGTAACGGTGAAGCAAATGTTCTCGTTTGGAGTCAATTTATACAAAATCTGGAAACCTTTTATAAATTTCATTCATTCCTTGTCTTCATGTGGTTCATTAGCCTATTTCTTTTAATGATCTCTCTTATTTACAAAAGAAAAGAAATAAATAACCGCTTAACGTACGGAATGACAGGTGTTTTGATTGTAATTCTCGTTCAGGTCATTCTTGTCTCAAAACATTATGAATACAGATATTTAGTTCCCGGCTTGGCTCTATTTCCAGTTCTAACCATTTTGTCATTCGAAATTCTGAAAAACATGATCCGGTTCAAGAGAATCAACATAATCATAGGATTGATGATTCTTGCCGGTTCGGTATATTGTATCCCAAAGCAAGTGCAATCCATTCGAATCCGTTCACGAAACATTTTCACCGAGATGCAAAACAAAATGGTCACAAAGCATTTTGTTGGAACACTTCCGGAAGATGCCATCAAACTTTTAACCCCTTCGGGTTACGGTTGCCCCTTCCACGATTTTTCAATCATGATCAGTCATTGCTGGGCAGGGAGGGAAAATGAAGTCTTCATGCCGGTCTATAAGAAGCTATATCCTGATACCTATCAATATTTTACATGGGAAAATCGCAGTAAATACTGGGATGAATATGACATTTCAAGCATAACTTGTACAAACAAACCAGTTTATTTTTATATAGCAGGTTATACACCTGAATTGGATACAACCTCTTTATCGGCTATTTTACCGGGATACCCAATCGAAAATATAAAACAGGAGCTTGTATTCGAAAACCTGAAAACGAATGAAAAGATTTTTAAATTAAAGTTCCCGGATCCCACTTCCGGATTATCTCATGTAACTTCTCAGTAAGCTCTGGCGAAAACCACACTCTCATGATCATCATCTACTTAAGTCAGAAAAAGGTTGAAGTCGGGAAGAAAATAGTCGAAGGTGTTCAAACCGCCATCTTTGTAAACTGAATTTAGCTATCGATGGCCGTCGGGTATAGGGAGGTTGATAACTTGTCCCACGCAGCGGAAAACAACTTACCTATTCTCGCTTGTTAGGTTTTGTTAATTCTACTATTGTATTTATAATAATATTTAGTGTCAATTTTCCAACCTGTTCTATAGTAGAAAGATTTACCTGTTCTGGAACATCTTTGCTGCTATGAGTTTGATTTCCTCCCGTAAAGATGCATGTAGAAACGATACCTGCTTGTGTAAAAACCATCTCATCGCTTCCGGAGCCAGAAACTTGATTAACAGTCATTCCAGTTGAACTTTTTTTTATTACTTCAACTAACCAATCTGGGGTATTTGAAATCTGCATTAGACTGAATATTTCAGGAGCTATTATTGTCCATTTTGAAGAAACCCCATCAAAAGGTTTATCCTGCAAGTATTCAGGAAATTGGGTTTTTCCCTTACTTGCCGGAATTCCTTTTATACTGTCTAAAACTACGATATTAATTGGTTCTTTCCCCCCAATTTGGTCCATGTTAATAACAAGCTCACAGTTTTTAAAATCATTTGAGTGAGCGTCCAGAAAATGTCTTGAACCTAGAAGTCCTTTTTCTTCTCCACTAAATGCTACAAATTTGATATTAAAGTCATCCAGTTTTCTGGAATTATTGAAAAGAATCCTTGACAGTTCAATTAATGCTGAAATCCCAGATGCATTATCATCAGCTCCTGGACTTCCATGAAAGCTGTCATAATGAGCACATAATATGATTTCTTTTGCATTTTCGTTGGTTGATTTCAAATCAGCAACCACATTAGCTGAATGGTACTTTTCAATTTTGCCTTTGATTTTAAGTTTGAAATTACGATCTTCAACATTCTTTAGTTTTTCTAAATCCCGACTATCAACATAAATGATCATTTTGGGATTTCTGAAAACAATTTGAAAGTAATTTATCTTTTCAGAGGCAACAACAAATTTATTCGAGATGTCATTGTCTGACAATGAGTCGATTAATACAAAGCGGTCAGACACCGTTAGGCTATCTTTGTAAGGATTAAAACAAATTCTTGAAGGGATTATGGTATCCGAGCCAACAAACAGTTGCGATTGCTGTATTTCAAAGGTTTCAAACTGGAAGTTTTCTTTAGTCGTTTCCAATCCAATTTGATTAAGTTGATTTTCAATATATACAGCAGCCTGTTTCTCAAAATTACTCCCAACATATCGAGGACCAATTTTTGTCAACTCAGTAATATGTCTGAAAATATTTCCTGTAAAATCAGGAGGTAAGATAATTTCTTTTATCTGATTATCAGAACATCCAAAAATCAGAGGTAGTAACATCAATATAGAAAGGTTTCTGGTTCTATTTATTGAGTACATATTTAAGATACTTGTTTTTAATAAAACCTGACGGTGAGCGCTAAGGCCTGACCCGGGTATTATTGAACCACAGAGGCGGGCATTTGCGATTTCATGTTAAAACTACAGATTAGTTTGCAAAAATGCCCGCCTTATTAGTGCAAAGTGTTAATTAATCCGGGCTGGCATTTGCGCGTTCGTTGCACTAAATCCCGTCCAGGGCAAGACCCGGGAACGGGATAGCCTTTTCTGATAAAAGTAGTATAAATGATTTTTACCACAAAATTTTTTAATCTATGGAAAAAGCTACGTCTAAATTAAGAAAAAAATTGTTCAGTATTGAAGAACAGGCATGCCATGAAATACATGACTTCGGAAAATTATTCCAGGAACTTCAGGACAAGATCGTCTTATCGGGGCAATCGAAGAGTACACTGAATAACTATGCACTCAAGCTGGCACAGGTGAGTTTATACTTTGGCAAGCCACCGCAGCATATCAGCGAGAAAGAGATAAACCGCTATCTGGCTTTGCTGGCACGTAAATCAGAAACACCCTCGTTGAGTGATTTTAAGTTTGCAGTGTTTGGACTTCGGTATCATACAAAACATATTTGCAGTCTCTTTCAGCCCATTCTTTCCATCTGGCATGGCCTTGTTTATTATAAAAAGTCTGGCCACTCCCCTGAAAATATCAAGCCCGCCAACTAAGAAAGTCAATCAATTTCAATATAAAAGAAACTAATAGGATGTGCGGCCAGCACTGGATTTCCCCGCCGGAGGCGGGGCAGGCTGTACAACGCGTCTTCATAGCCTGTCCCGCCGTATGTCGGGATTGGGCTGAAGCCAAACGAAGCCTTATTTATTGTATGCTGTTTTTTTTAATTATCACTTTTTTTGAAAATTACCTTATATCCTTTTTTTTGTAAATTTTCAAGTTCATCATTATTTGGAATACGAGCATAAAAAATATAATCTGTATAATACATTCCCTCTATTGCATGTTCATCGTTGATGATGATCGTCTTACTATCATATTTATTTTTCATTTGTTTTAATTCTAATGCCCATTTAGGATTTCTTTCGATATCAGTAAATGGCTTTACTCTTTCAATACAATATCTAATTGGCAGTACCATCAAAAATGCAAGTATAATATTTCTTATCACTTTCTTTTTAACATTCTTTTCGCGAATATAAAACCAATAATAGGATAGAATAATGAACATAGCTGGTGCGCATAGCAATAAATAAGTTGGTCTCTTGGTTGCTGCTAAGGAAAAAATTACAAATGGAATTATCCACCATATATTTAATAATATCATTCTCCAATTTATCTGCCTTTTTATTATTTGATAAATAGAGATTAATATTGGTATCCAGATTATTTCACCATAGACCATTCCAACATTTTGAAAGTAATAGTAAAATGGACCTTTGTGCTGTTCTAATGTTTTATTATAAGCAAAAATAAATTTCTTAAAAACATAAATTGCCTCATTTGGAAATTCCCTGTTTATATACCAAAGCCAAGGTACAACAACAATACAACAAGTAAAAATTGAAACAAATAAGTGTAAAAAAATTTGTGGCTTTGTTTTTTTTGCAACCATAATTTCGCCGAATATCCATAATGGAAAAACTATTAATGCAGGTGACCATTTGCATAAAATTGCTAAACCAATTATAGCACCAATTAGCGCAGAAAACAGAATGCCTTTTTTTTTAATAATTGCTATTATTGAGATTAATACAGCTAATTCTATGAAAAAAATAAAAAAAGTCTCAACGTGATCTGAAGATACCCTACCTCCGGCTACTTCAATTATCAGTCCATTGATTGAATGAAAAAACGCTGCTAACAAACCAACTTTTTTGTCAAATAATAATGTGCCTATTAAAAAAGTGAGATAAATAGATATTAAGGATATTATTATCGATGGGATTCTTACTGCAATGTCTGTATTACCTAAAATATTTATTGAAATTGCTATAACCCATAAAGGAATTGGTCCTTTGTCAAGCCATATATGATTTGCAACCCAGTTATTATAATCATAGGACAAAACCGGATTATCATACAGCGTAGGTTTTAACGGGTGTTTTATTAAATTTTTTGCAACTAATGCATGGTACCTTTCGTCCCAAGCGTGAAGATAACTATCATTGGATACATATATTCTGAGAATTAATCCTACAAACAAGATTAACATCAATACAATTGAATATTTTTTATGCTTGTAAAATCTTAATGCTATTAAACAAATAATTGTACAAATGACTATAATTGCTATTCCAAGTATTATATTACTCATTCAAAAAAATCTGACTATTTTAATTTTGTGCTTAAGAAATATATATCGGTTTTGTTTTAAGGTGTATGGTCTTAAAATAGCACACAACATCTGAATAAGTGAAATTTGGATGTAATATACCCATTATTAAGTTACTATATTTATTAAATGGATTTTCATTTAAAATGTCAATCTTTAATATCCAAATATACATTACAAACCGTTTGGTTTACACACAGACGAATAAAAATCCAGTCCGTAGCTCAAGCGCTGCACGTGCTCGAAGCACAATCATTTATATTTGCGCAATAATCTAAAATTCGACATTTTATGAAACGAGC
>JAPLDP010000054.1 GCA_026391695.1 Bacteroidota bacterium | reverse complement strand
GTAAAGGAAACAATGTTCCGGCTGGAATTTATCTTTATAACATCAGCTATAACAACACTCCTTCCCAGTATAAAAAAGTATTATTCATTCACTAAACTCTCTTACAATGAAAAAGTCACCCTTACTTTTAGTTTTATGTTGCCTGACTGGCATCATGGTATCGGCTCATGACTGGGTAACCTTCACCCGGTCTAATCCCCAGCCTCCTGTTATCAATCTGATTCAATCCAACAACCAACAGGTACAATACACCGTGGAAGTTTGCGGAATGTTCAAAGAAAACCTTACCGAAGGAAGCGAAAACTTTCAAAGGATAGAAATACCATGCTCAGGAAAATTCGCTCAAACCGGCGAACCTGAACTTCCTTACATCCGGCAACTGATTGCCATACCCGAATGTGATAATGTTATTCTGACTGTCAATATTACCAGCCAGATTGATTTCAGCAACTACAACATATATCCTGCTCCTGATTACGAAGAAGTTCAGGGTCCGGGAAATTCGGTTTATCTGGAGGAAGTTTTCTCAAAAAATGAGGCTGTTTATGACCAAAACACTTATCTGCCCGGTATGAATGCCGAAATTGTTTCAACCGGCTATCTGCGCGGCCAGAAATACGCCGAGGTGTATCTGTATCCTGTACAGTTCAACCCGGTAACAAAACATATTATTGTTTATACAAATTACCATGTAAATCTTGGTTTTAGTAATCCCGCAACCAATGTAAACGTAAATACCGGTATTTTCAATAATGTGGCAACCTACACGTTTATAAACTATGTTTCAAGCGGGATCAGGGCAAGTATCAACGATAATATGGAGGGTAATGGAAATATAAATTGGATTGAACTTGATCATCCTGAAGATGCTGACGACATTATTGCCGATTACCTGATTATTTGTTCCGGGATTTTTTTCGAACCTCATAATTCAGATGTTTATAATATTGCCCTTCATCGTGCAACTTATAATGGATTTGATGTAGCCATATTAAATGCTGACAATATAATTTCAGATGATGTAAATTTCTTTTTTGAGGGCTTGAACCAGATTCCACCAGATTACACCCATATAAAAGAACAACGCATCCGTACCTGTATTCGACGTATTTACGAAGGAGCCAATGCGCTACACACATATGACGGCAAACTGGGTTATGTGCAATTGATTGGAGATGTCCCCCAAAATGGTATTAATGGAGTACCTGGTTCATATGATAACGTTTTTGTATTATGAATCGGAAGCCACCTTTTATGATGAATCTGAAGTCCCGCCGCCCAGAGGATGGCGGAACGAAACCGGAGTATTCGTACAAATTGATCCACACTATGATTATCACCAACCTTATCTTGAATTTATTGAGAGCCTGATTCCCTCATATTTTATCGTGGATGAAATTGACGGTGCAGAAGAAAATTATGAGGATCAAGTATATTCTGCATTGAATGAAGGTGTCGGGACCTTTACTTATTTTGGTCACGGTTATAAAAATGGATGGTCGACAATTTCTACGGATGATTTGGAATCCAATCTGATCAATGAATACAAAGCCCCTGTAGTACATGGTATTGCATGCGAATCAGGATATTTTGATTTTGGAAGCGATTGTTTTGGGGAAGCAATAACAACATACTCAGGAACAAAAGGTTTTACAGGTTATCTGGGAGCATGCAGGAGTGTGGGTTGTAAAGCTGATATTAACGATATTTGCTATCCGCCTAAATATTTCCAGGAACTTATTCCATATACTATTTTCAATGATTTATCACATATTACAGGTGAATATATCCTGGAAAGTAAGATGAGAAATGAAGCAAACGTACCAGAATATAAGTATGCATTTAATTTTTTTGGAGATCCTGCATTAAATATTATGGCTCAGGGATTTGAGGTAACCGATGATATTACTCTTCCTCCAATAACAACCATATCAACAAAAATAACTGTCAGAAGCGGGGTCACATTGACCGTTCCTACAGACGGGAATCTTCGTTTCGAAAATAACGGGAAATTGATCATTGAAGAGGGGGCTAATTTAATTTTTTGTCGAGATGACACAATCCATGCAGTATCAGGTATGGACAGTATCATCGTTTATGGAAACATCGCAATGGGAGGTGAATATGCAAGTAATAATTCGTTTCTGACAGAAGAAAATGCCTCCTTTGTCATCGAAATCAGAAATTATGATCTTGAACTGTCGATATATGGTGACCAGTTCACTGGGGTCACTTTATCAGCATATACTAAATCATTTTTAGTGGATAATTGTACATTTATTGATTCATACCTTAAATATTATAGAAATAATGACCAAACTTTTGAATTAACAAATTCGCAATTCACTAATTCAACAGTTATTGCATCCATTGGAGATATGGCTGCGACTGATAGGGGCACAGTTATTATTACAGGTTGCGATTTTGTAAATAGCATGGACGATGTAGTTATTAACATCGGACCCTATAAGAATTTTATGCTTTTACACGATACACTTATATACGATGCCGGAAATGGAATAAATATTCACACCTCAGGCTCCTCTGTCGGTCAGGACCATTATATTAAAGAATGTTCAATAGAATATAACATATCATCAACAGCAGATACCTCATGCGGCATTGAAATCTATCACAGTTATGCCGATATTCAGAACAACCTGATTAAAAACAATACATATGGCGTTGTATGCCTTGACAGGAGTAATGTGAGGCTTCTTGGCAATGAATCTGCACAATCAGCAGACGAAACCCAGCAAATCATTAATAATTCCCACAATCAAGTTTTTGCCATTGCAGGCAGCTTCCCCCATGAATTCCATTGGAATGTGATTTATAATAATCATCCAGGGCATGATACCTTGGTCACATACCATACCTGTATTATGCCGGGTAGCCCATTCCTTTATGTGGAATATAACTACTGGGGGCCAAATTTTAATCCTAATCATGACCTTCATCCGACAGGTAAATATATCTGGTCTCCTGTGTGGACTCCACCATGGATTAATCTTAAAAGTACAGGCGATGACGAGGTGTTATTCCATGGGGCTGAGCAGGCCATTATTGATGGTGATTATGCCGATGCTGAATCCGATTTCAAAGAAATCATCGAAAACTATCCTGACTCCAAATATTTGCAGGCTTCGGTGAAAGAGCTGCTTGCACTGAAACGTATTTATGACCACGATTTTACCGGGCTGAAAAGTTATCTGGATTCGGTTCCAACCTTACAGCAGGACACCGAAACGATGAACCTGACAGCACATGTTTCAAACTGGTG
>JAPLDP010000053.1 GCA_026391695.1 Bacteroidota bacterium | reverse complement strand
TGGCATTGAAACACTATCTCATGACGGAGCCAGGACTCAATTTGGCTTACATTATATTAAATCCGGGAAGATCGATAAGAAATATGGGAAACTTTTTACAAAACTCTTTGATTTTCGACAAAAAGGAGATTACGGGGATCTCTATGATTATGATGAAAGCATCGTTTTGCCACTTATTGATCAGGTAAAGGATTTTATCAACGAACTTAAAAAACAAATCATTTAAATTCACCAGCCATTACTCGAGTAGGCGGCCCCGCCAGCAATAACTGACGGGGTGCGCCTCTTACACCACCCAAATCCAAGTTCCAAATACCAAATTCCAAATACCAAACCTAAATTCCAAATTCCAAACCCCAAACCAAACCACACCCACACCGACACTCACACCCACACCCATGTCCTGGAAATATTTACACACTTGCTATGTAAACCCTAAAAAGATTTGTATTTTTGATCTTTTCGTACAGCTTACAACAAGTGTGCGCTGCATGATGCTCATGCAGCGCACACACACACTATAACCAATAAAGGTTTCAGTGGTTTGCGAAGTTCATAATCCGTATAAAGTTTTGTATCGGTGGATAAGTTAACATCACCGCAATCCTTTACTGGCCATAGCGTCAAACGTTGTGTGTATTGCCATCAAAATTATTGCGTAAGAAAGTATTCCTTGATTTTTTGTATATTTGTGTATGACAAAGCCAAATCGCTATCTACTTGATTTTAAAATTGATAAATTGACAGATTCGATACTTAACCGGATAAGTGGTGACAGTTTTCGAACAGAGATTTCATTGGTTACAAAATCTGACTTAAAAACTATAACAAAGTCGAAAGGATGGTTGTTCGACTGGAAATATGAATTTAATCAAATTGACCGGGAAGTTTATAAATTGACAATTTTAGACAACACAAACATAGTACAGGGATTAATAAGTCTATCTATAAAATCTGACCACATATACATGTATTTATTGGAGAGTGCACCATTCAATATTGGGAAAGAAAAAATTTATGAGGGTATTCCAGGCAATTTAGTTGCATTTGCATGTAAATTATCTTTTCAGAGAGGTGGAGAAGGCTTCGTATCATTCGAATCAAAGACAAAATTGATTGACCATTATGTTAATACACTTGGTGCGCATCATTTCGGCGGACAATTGATGGTCATTGATTCAATAGGTGCTAAAAGATTAGTTGATAAATATTTTAAACCATAATACCATGGGATTTATTAAAGAACCAGAAGGAGTTGATTTTGTAATTCAAAGCAAACCTCTGACAAAGAAACAAGAGAAAGAACTGAGTGAGTATATTGCTAAGAGGAAACTTGAGATTAAAAAGAAATCCAGAAAAGGCACATACACACAATCGAGTAGGCGGCCCCGCCAGTCATAGCTGACGGAGTACACCTCCCCCACCATCCGCCTGAGGCGGAGTCACGTACACGGCGGTTTCCCGATTTCGTGGAGTTTATCCCGCTTTAAGCGGGACTCATCGGGACAGGCATTCATCATCAACGGATTCTAAGATAGTATTCAAGGAATGACACATAACCCCGCTTTTGCAAGCGTTCGAGGGTGATAGTGATGGAAATGGTAGAAATAGGAAGTGTGCCCTGTCGTGAACACGGAAATATGATTCGGTTTATTGAAAACCTTTCTGTAATTTTGATTTATTAATGAGCCTCAAATTTTACAAACAAAGTGCAGTAAAATTTGTAGGTCGAATTAATCCCGACTGCGAAGCGAGTCGGGATCGGTTAAATACCCCGCAGCTTGCTGCGGGATTTGGGTCCAGGGATTGCCTTGGGGTTCATACCCGTGATTAATAATCGAGCAAAACTAATTATTTAAGGTGCCCATTGGTTAATGTGATATCATGGAGTTCATCTTCATAAGCCGGGATTTCATATCAGGAATATCCGGATTATTTCATAGCACCGGAGCTATTGTATAATGGAGATTGACACCCATGTACGTACGGGGAGTGTACAGGGTATCCGTAGTCCGTTTGATGATCTTTAGTCGAAAAAAAATAACAATCAATATAACACGCCACTTAGTCTCTCCTGTCCACACCCCTAATAGTGTGCAAACAGGACTTTATGAGTAGGTGCTATAAGATAGTTAGCGTTCATTTAAGGCAAAAAATATGAAAAAAAACCTATTCATAATTGCAGCGCTTCTAATCATCACTTCATGTAATGTGAGTTATTTAAGTTATCCTAAATTTAAAACTCAAGTGGTGACCGACAATTATTTCGGCACAACAGTTTCCGATCCTTACAGAATTCTTGAAAACGACACATCAGAAATTACTATTACGTGGTTGAAAGCTGAACAGCAACTAACAACCAATTATTTCAAAGGACTGGAGAGTATAAAAAATGAAGTGAAAGAAAGAATTAAACAACTTTCGAACCAGCCGGAATATTGGCTGCCTGAAGCAAAGGCTGGAAAATATTTCTATTATTACAAGGATACAACATTTAAAGAAAGAGTTTTTGGTTATTCTTCACAGCCCAATGCAAAACCGGAAGTTTTAGTTGATATCAGCAAATTATTTGAAGATAAATATTTTCAGAATGCCGGAGGATTGAGAATCTCTGATGATGCCAGATATCTTGCTTTTAAAATATCGAGAGGTGAGGAAGACTGGAACATAATCCATGTGATGGATATTGAAACAAAAAAACTGCTACCTGATCTGATTGAAAATGTAAAGTATTCGGATATTGCCTGGTATGGTCAAGGATTTTATTACAGCCGGTATGATAACCGTGCTGATAACAATGCCATACTAAAGAACCACAAAGTCTATTATCACAACCTCGGAGAATTGCAGTGGCAGGACAAGCTTGTATATGAGAATCCAAAAGAACCGCTTAACACTTTTGAAGCCCGTGTAGTTGATAGTGGGAATTACCTTTTTATTTTTGAAGAAAATGAGGAAGGAGAAGAACGTATTCTTTATAAGAACCTTCACATAGACAGTACCTCATTTGTTATACTTACGGGGTTTGACAAGTATGATTATTCATATTCGGGCATGTTGGATGGTAAGTTTATTCTGAGAACTAATAAAGATGCTCCTAAAAATAAATTAATCGCGATAAATCCAGAAAATGCTAAGCCTGAAAACTGGGAAACAATTATACCGGAGAAAGATAAGCTGTTAAGAAGTATAAATGTTATCGGCGGGAAAATCATTGCATTATATATGGTTGATGCGTGTGCCGAAATGTATGTCTTTGATAAAAGTGGCTTACTGATCCATCAAATACCATTGCCTTCCAGTGGCTGGACCGATGCTTGTTTACCGGACACTGCCGATTCAATTGCCTTGATTACATTCTCCTCATATACCTATCCTTATGTAAACTACAAATATAATATTGAGACCAATAAATTGAATATAATCAATAATGAGCATACAGATTCCTTTAATCCCGAACAATTTATTACAAAACAGGAGTTCTTTAAAAGCAAAGACGGAACAATAGTCCCGATGTTTATAACTCATAAAAAAGGGATTGCTCTGGACGGAAACAACCCCACTTATATTTATGCTTATGGAGGTTTCAATATCAGTCAAACTCCGCAGTATAATGTAGCTATTATCCCTTTTCTCGAAAAAGGTGGGGTGTATGTGGTAGTCAATGTTCGTGGTGGTGGAGAATATGGTGAAAGCTGGCACGATGCAGGGACTAAGCTGAATAAACAAAATGTATTTGATGATTTTATTTCGGCCACGGAATGGCTTATTAACCACAAATATACTAATCCTGAAAAGATAGCCATTTCCGGCAGATCAAACGGAGGGCTGCTTGTAGGTGCAGTCATTACCCAGCGTCCGGAATTGTTTAAAGTAGCGATTGCCGAGTTGGGTGTAATGGATATGCTGAGGTATCATAAATTTACGATTGGAAAGTCTTGGTCCGGCGATTATGGAACCAGTGATGAAAGTAAAGAAATGTTTGAATACCTACTTGGTTATTCTCCTTACCATAATGTAAAACATGGTATTCAATATCCTGCTACATTAATTGTTTCCGGAAGTTATGATGACAGGGTGGTTCCGGCACATTCCTACAAATTTGCAGCAGCCATGCAGTCGTCTGGTTCAAAAAACCCAGTATTATTGTATATAATGGACAAAAAAGGACACGGAGCCTATATGCCTGAAACCGACAGATGGGCTTTTGTAATGAAATTATTAGATATGAATAATTAAACGAAACGCTGATCGAGTAGGTGGCTCCGCCAGTCATAGCTGACGGAAAGCACCTCTCACACCATCCGCGTGCGACAAGAAGTCGCTTAATATAACTGTTTAACGTTCTTTGAATGATTAAACCTTGTGTTCCATCACAAGTAGCCTACGGACACGTGCATACCAGGCAACTGGTTTGTGCGAAGCTGTTCCGACAATATAGCCTGTAAAGAAATTCTGCGAGGAATTTCTGTCATGTTATCGCTACAACATGAAGGAGTTAGGCTCAACCGGTATGGTTAACATAGGTGAACTGTTGATAAATGTCGTGAAGTGAAGATAGCGAAAAGCGATGACTCTTAGTCTCTCCTGTCCACACCCCT
>JAPLDP010000052.1 GCA_026391695.1 Bacteroidota bacterium | reverse complement strand
AAAAATCGGCTGTCCGACTAATTTTATTTCTGTATCTTTACCCATGTTGCAGTTTTTGGTTCGCAAAACAAAACTACAACATTGAGGGGAAACCCGTTGGGAGTACCCTCTTTTGTATTAATTTAGTCGGTCAGTAGTGATTCTTTATAAACGTTTACTATAAAGGATATCGTCGAAATATTCCATAAAATTTCAGTCTTTATCTATTATTGATCCATAAAATCAAAAAAGCGATCCAAAATGAATCGCTTTTTTCAAACAGTCGGGATGGTGAGATTCGAACTCACGACCTCCACGTCCCGAACGTGGCGCGCTAACCGGACTGCGCTACATCCCGTATTGATAATAAATTAGATCATATCTTTTTCTGCATCCGGTATTTCAATCCACGACCTTCCCGACTTGTCGTGGCGCGCTAACCGGGCTGCGCTACATCCCGTATTGACAATAAATTAGATCATATCTTTTTCTGCATCCGGTATTTCAACTTACGACCTTCCCGACTTGTCGGGACGCGCTAACCGGGCTGCGCTACATCCCGTATTGTGTCCCATGCCCATACACAGTATGCAAAAATAGGAATAATCTCATTTGATTTCTATCTAATCCTTTTAATTTTTAATTATCACTGCAAGTGTATCAGGGCTTCTTCAGAAGGTTCTCTTTTTTCAGAGGAATTGCTTTATCCGATCCGAACCATTATATTTGCACAAACAAATATAATATTCCGATGAAAAAAGTAAAAATTTCCCTGATGCTGATAATAGCGATAGTATTTTTTAAGCAGGCCTTCCCTCAGTGTACACCAATGGATTCAATCGCCTGTCCTGATCCTGAGAACAATGGAGAAGTCTGCCCCGAGACCCTGCCGGGTGGCATTGCCGGTATTGCTTATGAATCTGTGGCCACCATCCTTCCACCTCCCGAGGTGGAATTTCAACCTGGTGTTTTTATTCCACTGCATCATATTAAACTGACGGATGTTCAAAATCTGCCACCCGGAATAACTTACCAATCCGATTCACCCGATAATATTTTCCTTGTCGGAACATATTATTGTATTCTTTTATCAGGAGTGCCCACTGTTGCAGGAAACTATGTCCTGAAGATCATTGTGGATATCTGGGCAGAAGGCATTGGCGGGGGGGAACCTATATGGATAGCTCAACAAACCGATTCAACATCACTCTCAATTAAGATCATCTGGGATCCAAATGCTATCGATGAGCCGAATGATGACTCCTTCCATCTCGATGGCTGCAAGCCGAATCCATTTATTGATCGTACACGCATCAGTTTTTATTCTCCTGATCCTGCAGAATTGTCATTTGACATTTATGATCTTCTTGGTCAGATCATGTATCATCAGGTTTTCCCAGCCATAAGGGGTGAGAACTTTATCGACCTTAACGGCGGCCGTCTTCCCGCGGGATTGTATTATTATTCCATTTCCGGTGCAGAAAAGAAGCTTACAAAAATCCTCATCAAAACCCACTAGAAACCTGACGGCCCGCTTCCTTGCCAGGTATCATATGGATGTTACACTTAAGAAAACCACCCCGGTCTGGATGATATGATGAAATTATTCCCAATAAAAAGTACACTGGTCATTTCATTTCTTCTGTTTATTTTTTTTACAGGCACGATATCCGGCCAGAAAGCCATTATTACCGGGAGAATTAATGATTCCAGAACTAATGAATCACTTGTTGGAGTGAACGTGGTCATCGACAGCACAGCTGGGATTTCAACGGGAATAATAGGAGATTACCAGGTTGAACTTGATCCTGGGAAACATACCCTTCTTTTTAAGTATATCGGCTATAAAACCCAGCAAAAAAATCTCTATTTGAAGTCAGATGAGCGCATCACCTTGAATATTCAGCTGGAACAGGAGATAATTGAACTGGAAACCGCCGTTGTTTCGGCGGGTAAATTTGAACAGAAGTTGTCAGATATAACCGTATCCATGGAGATCATCAAACCAACATACATCGAGCATACCAATGCCACCAACATGGAGACGGTCATAAATCAGATGCCTGGCGTGGATGTAATGGATGGCCAAACCAGCATAAGGGGTGGTAGCGGATACAGTTATGGAACAGGCAGCCGTGTTCTTTTTCTTGTTGATGAATTGCCTATCATGAGTCCGGATGCCGGGGATGTGAAATGGAACTTCCTGCCTGTGGAGAATATTGAACAGGTTGAAATTTTAAAAGGCGCTTCCTCCAGTCTTTATGGTTCATCTGCTTTAAATGGTGTGATCAATATCCGCACAGCCCAGCCTGGCATCGAGCCGTCAACAAAGATTGATATTTCTTCAGGAGTATATTTAAAACCCAGGAGAGATGAACTTGCATGGTGGTGGAAATCACTGCCTATGGTTTTTAATGCCAGCATTTCGCACCTGAGGAAGATTAAAAATATGGATCTGGCGATAGGAGCTAATGCTTTCAGTGATGCCGGGTACCGTCTGGATGAATATTTTAAAAGAGCCCGTCTCAATGTCAATTTCAGATATAATGACAAGAAAATAAAGGGACTATCGTATGGGATCAACGCGAATATGATGTACCAGGACAATTCCGACTTTTTCCTATGGGAGAATGCCGATTCCGGGGCTTTACGCCAACCTGCCAATCTGGTTACACCGACAAAAGGTGTGAGATTGAACCTGGACCCATTTATCATTTACTATGGCCTCCAGGGTGACCGTCATTGTTTGAGAACCAGATATTACCGGGTGACAAATCTTCATCCTGAAGCAACGAAAGATAAAAATAGCCAGTCCGATCAGTTTTATGGGGAATATCAGTACCATAAAGAGTTTAAAAACCTTTTAAACTGGACTATTGGTGCCACAGGCAGCTATTCGGCGACTATTGCCGAGCTCTATGGTGATCATTATAGTTCGAATGTCGCATTATATACCCAGTTCGACTGGAAATTATTCGGTAAGTTGTCGGTTTCAGGAGGTTTGCGATGGGAAGCCTATAAGCTTGACCATACATCTGCTCAATCCAATCCTGTGGTGAGAACCGGTATTAGCTACCAGGTGGCAAAGTATACATTTATCCGGGCTTCATTTGGTCAGGGATATAGGTTCCCATCTATTGCAGAGAAATATGCCTCCACAAGTCTTGGTGCGATCAATATTTTTCCTAATCCTGACCTGAAATCCGAAACAGGCTGGAGTGTTGAGGCAGGTGTTAAACAGGGAATCAAGCTGAACAACTGGAATGGGTATATTGACATAGCCGGATTTTGGACTCAATATGAGGATATGATGGAATTTACTTTCGGTGTGTACAAACCTGATTCGATGCCTTACCCGACCCTCAAGGACATCGGATTCAAATCCCTTAATGTCGGAAATGCACGGATCAATGGCATTGATGTTCTGTTAACAGGCCAGGGCAGCCTGCTTGGCATCCCTGTTTCATTCTTTTTGGGTTATACCTATACAAATCCTATTGATCTTAATGCTGACACGGTGGAAAATAACATCTTAAAGTATCGTTTTTATCATTCCGCAAAGGGAGATGTGGAGCTGGATTACAGGCAATTCTCATTTGGATTGAGTTTAATATATAACAGTAAGATCATTAATATTGATAAGGTGTTTGAAGAACAGATCCTTGGACAGGAATTATTACCGGGCTTCAAGGAATACCGGCAGGAGCATGATCAGGGATTCATCACCTTCGACCTGAGATGGTCATTTCAGGCCACCAAATCGTCTAAATTTGCATTCATTGTTAAGAATTTGTTTAACAGGGAATATATGGGGAGACCTGGCGATATTCAGCCTCCGATGAATATGGCCTTGCAATATGTTCTGAAGATCTGATGTTAGAAACACTTTTAATTATTGGAATGAAGTCTGCCGGTTTTTTTTGGTTTTTTACCCTTGCATTAGCTATTGGTGCTTTTATTTTTATCTCATTCAGGATGGAGAAGAAGCCATTTGCCAAACCCAGAAATGTAATTCGTTTTGCGACATTTAATGTGTCTCTATACTGCGATTCGTCCGGGAGGTTGATCAACGATCTCACCGGGCCTGATAATATTCAGGCAAAGAATATCGCCGAAATCGTCCAGATCGTGCAGCCGGATGTCATCGCACTGTTTGAATTTGATTACGACTCCCCCGGATTGGCATTACGGCTATTTCAGGACAATTATCTTGGCAAAGGACAAAATGGCCAGCTTCCGATACATTATGATTATTTCATGGTTATTCCTTCCAATACAGGATTACCAAGTGGTGAAGATCTTAATCATGACGGCAGGACGGGAGAGGCTGAAGATGCTTTTGGATTTGGCCGTTTCCCGGGGCAGTATGCTTTTGCGGTACTGTCAAAATATCCCATTCATAAGGAGGGTGTCAGGTCGTTTCAGCATTTTCTATGGAAAGACATGCCGGGAGCTCTCTGGCCTGTCATCCCTGGCACCGGAGCAAGTTACTACTCAGATGCCGAAAAAAATATTTTCAGGCTGTCGTCTAAAAATCATGTTGATATACCTGTTGAAATACCCGGGGGTATCATTCATCTGCTTGTTGCTCATCCTACCCCGCCTGCCTTCGATGGTAGTGAAGACAGGAATGGCAGGCGTAATCATGACGAGATAAGGCTATTTGCCGATTATATTTCAGGTGGAGATAAAGCTGAATATTTATATGATGATCAGGGCAACATGGGTGGCCTACACAACAGGTGTTCCTTTGTGATCATGGGCGACATGAATGCTGATCCGGTGGCTGGGGATAGTTATGATCATGCCATAAACCAGTTATTGCTTCATGCAAAGGTGAACCAACAGGCCACTACCGGCAGGTTCGTTCCTTCGAGCCTGGGCAGCTTTGAAAATTCTTTACAAAATGAGGGTAAAGATGACGAAGATAAAGGAAATCCCTGGCATGATACCTCATGGTGGGGTCTGAGAATCGATTATATCATTCCATCGAAAGATATTAAAGTCTCTAAAAGCGGCGTATTTTGGCCTTCAAGTTCCGATTCTTTATATTATTTGATAAAAGATAAGGCCGCTTCCGACCACTTGATGGTATGGATGGATATCAAACGATAAGGAAAATGATGGTATTCCGGGTTACTTAATGATAACGACTTTCTTTTCCGAAAAACTATCCCCGGCCTTCATCCTGACAAAATATATGCCCTCGTGAGTGCCGGATCCCGATGCATTCATCCCATCCCAAATGACCGTATGGGATCCTTTTGCCAAAAATTTATCTGTTATAACCCTGACCTTCTGGCCAAGCATGTCAAAGACTTCAATCAATACATCCTCATCGTTTCCGATGATAAAGGATATATGGGTCAGGTCTTTAGAGGGATTAGGATAAATTCCACACAACTTGGATGCTGTTGTTCCAGAATTTTCATTGATCCCGATTCCATCAACATTTATCTCAACATCGTCGATATAAATACCGTCCATCTGATAGCCAACATCCGTGTACAACCTGAATCTCAGCAGAACATAAGAATTCCCAAAAATAGAATTAGAAGAGTAACTTTTCTTAAATTTATAACCTATAAAACCAACCCGTAATGCTGGGACATCGGTATGCTCTGAGCGACATTCATGGTTGCCTGAAGACCTTCCGTTTTATGACTGAGGAGGTCATACAACTGGATGCCTCTGATACACTCTATCTGCTTGGCGACTATATTGACCGGGGACCGGACTCAAAAGGCGTTGTTGATTATATCATAAATTTAAAACACAACGGTTACAGTGTAATCCCTCTTATGGGAAACCACGAAGATATGATGATTGACTCGATGGCAGGTGGCAATCATTTTCATGAATGGATGCTAAATGGGGGAGCTTCTACACTCGACAGCTTCGGATTGAAACATGTTATTATTGAGGGACTAAAAACCGGCTGGAAGTTACCTGAAAACTATCTTGATTTTTTTTGTGGTCTGAAACTCTATATTGAACTTGAGGACGTCATCCTTGTCCATGCCGGATTGGATTTATCCTTGCATGATCCGTTTAATTATCCCTGGATAATGTTATGGATTAGACAGTCAGTGATAGATAAGAAAAAACTGGGTGATAAAAAGATCATTCACGGACACACGCCGCTTCCTATGGATACCGTGAAGGCTTCAATCGAAGACAAAAAGATAGTTGATATCAATATTGACGGGGGATGTGTTTATACCCATTATCGCAGTCTTGGATACCTGATCGCACTTGATTTGGATAAGTGGGAAGTGATGTGGGTGAGAAATATGGAGGACAAATAGGAGCCGGGTCAAAAGATCAGAATACACTTTATCTTTTTCTGGATGACAAGCCGATTAGACCTATGAAAATTAAACACTATATAAACCACTGAATACCCCGGAGGTCATATGCGAATAAAATCATTTCTACTCATTATTTTTTCATCCTTCATGTTTCATGTTTACCCTCAATCACAGATATATGTACCTGAAACTGATCCCCTTGTTCTTCAAAAGATTGACCAGTGGCAGGACCTGAAATTTGGTCTTCTGATGCACTGGGGCCCATACAGCCAGTGGGGTATAGTGGAGTCATGGTCTATTTGTGCTGAGGATGAAGGCTGGTGCCGCCGGAAAACAGATAATTATGAAGAATACAAACATCAGTATGAGAATCTGAAAACCACCTTCAATCCCGTGAGTTTTGCCCCTGAAAAATGGGCGTTGGCAGCAAAGCAAGCCGGTATGAAGTATGTGATCTTTACGACCAAGCATCATGATGGTTTTTGCATGTTCGATACAAAATACACCGATTATAAAATCACAGATACATCATGCCTATTTCATCAAAATCCACGGGCAAATATTACAAAAGAGATATTCAATGCCTTTAGAAATGAAGGTTTATGGGTGGGTGCATATTTCTCTAAACCTGACTGGCATTGCCCTGATTATTGGTGGCCTAACTTTGCCACGCCCGACAGGAATGTCAATTATGATATTCAAAAGTATCCTGACCGGTGGGCTAAGTATGTTGAGTTTACCCATAACCAGATCACCGAACTGCTGACGGATTATGGTAAAATAGAAATCCTTTGGCTCGATGGCGGATGGGTAAGAACTTTAACGAGAGAAGAAATTATCCAAGAGGTAAACAGACCGTGGTACAGAGGAGGTTTCATTCAAAGTCAGGATATAAAAATGGACGAAATGGTGAAAGAGGCCAGAGAAAAGCAACCCGGACTGATCGTCGTTGACAGGGCGGTGCCAGGTAAAAATCAGAACTATTTAACCCCTGAAAATCAGGTGCCGGATAAAATGCTTCCTTATCCCTGGGAATCATGCATCATTTCTGGTGGTGGCTGGTCATGGGTGAAGGATGCCAAATATCTGTCGGGTCACCAGGTTGTTCACATGCTCACTGATATTATTGCCAAAGGTGGTAACCTCCTCCTGAATATTGCACCCGGGCCAGACGGAACATGGGATGAAGGTGCTTATAGAATGCTTAAGGAGGTAGGAGACTGGATGACCATTAACGGGGAAGCTATCTTTGGCACCCGCCCACTCGAACCATATAAGGAAGGGAAAGTGTGTCTCACACAGAAAAAAGAGGGATCCGTTTATCTGATTTATCTGGCTGATGAAGACGAAATAGAGGTTCCATCAATGATCGGATTGACATCGTACTGTCCTGTCCAAAATGCCACAATTACCCTCCTTGGCTCCAACATTTCCCTGAAATGGGAGAAGGTGGGCAAAGGCTTTACGGCTTACATTCCTGAACCCCTGCAAAAAAACCCGCCATGTATGCATGCATGGGTAATCAAAATAAGGGTGAATGAATAATATTCTCTAACTGGCCTCGCATTTCAATGCGGGGATTATTGGATTCATATTGCCATTCATTCAACGCGCAAGGATATTATCTCATAGGGATTTAACCTAAATTTTGATCCGGTCAAACCCTTTCTTTCTTCGTCAAAATTGCTCATGTAAATATTTTGCGGTTTCAATGCCCCCCACATTATTTCAACCTCCTGTTCTTCTTCGCTGGTATTATATAATCGGATCATTATCGCTTCGTTATCGTCACTTGGTTTTATAGAGTTGATGATTACCTTGTTATTGCTGAGTTCCAATAAACTCTTTTGTAAAGGCAAATCTCTATTGGCTGGTAAAATCACTAAGGGCTGAGAAAGTTCTGTTGCCCATTTTTCAGCTTGTGAGGGATCAAATTTTTGATGTGGAATCAGTGTATATCTGCAAACGGCAATCCCTTCCTGTGAAGCCAGGTAATTTGTTTCCCAGTAATTATTCATTACATAAGAAAATATCATCTGGGTGGGCTGATATTCCCTGATCCATCCTGTTGATGTGGCATCGGTTGTAATCCTGCCAAGTTCAATGAGCGGAGCGTCAGTCGTGATGAATGTAACACCCATATCTGCATTTGAAACATCAACCCATCTGCCGGCAGTGTAATAATTCATGCATGAACCAGGTATCTGTCCTTCACCGGGAGAGTAGTTGCCAATCGACAGGTTGATCGTTACCAGACCATCAGGTATGTGGAAAGGAAAACCAAAAAAAACTCCTTCCGGGTCAAAGATTTTTTTCTTATCAATAGTGTTGATGATATCGACTCTGTCTGATCCTTCATAAATCATTATTTCGCTGCTGATTTTATTGCATCCCGGAGCTACTGATTCTGTAATAATTGATTTAACAAGGCCTCCATCTTCATTAATATGAATGGAAGAACGGTTTACAGTAAGTGGATTGCCCGGGTTGCGCCCTGTAATATATAAATACTGGTTCAGTCCCTGTCCGGCATTTATGTCAACGAGGTTGTAATCCTTGTTTTTAAGAAGTAATGAAGAGATGGAACCAGTATTAGTATCTATATCCAGAATAATTTTATCGTTTGAAAGTTGTCTTGTGTTTGTCATTGTTTTCCCCCAAATTACCTGCGATCCGGAACTAATGAAAAGCCTCATGGCACCCAGGGGAGGTACATTTTCTATCGCCACTGCCAGTTCATTTGTCGACAGACGCTGCGAAGGCCATACCATTCCGGATTCATCCTTTGCTATATCGCCGGCCTTGCTTTGTTCAGGAGATAGCAAAATAATATCTGACCTTGACCAGGAACAGGTGTTCAAGATATCAAATGCATCACCTGGATCATATTCTGACTCCTCTTCGGTAGTAATTACCTGTGCCAGAATTTTTGACAGGCTATCGGCTTTCTTGGCAAATTCCTGTTTGATAGCCCATTGCTGCAAGGTAAAAGGATTTTCGGGTTCACTTATGCTGTTCCATGAACCCCACGTATGTTCATCAAACAAGAGGATGTTTTTCCATGCTTCAGCAAAAATCCCCGAAGGATAATGATGGGGATCCCTCATAGCCCATAAAGTCTGAGCCTGCACAAGACGCTCTGAAGCCTGGCGGTTCAGCGCTGTTTCACGCGCAGAAGAAGCTGCACCATCCTCCCAAAAAGGAGTCCAATCTCCTCTGTAAACCGATAGTTGGGCTCCATACTTGTCTTCAAATATTTTGAATGACTCGCTGACGGTCGAAATGATAATCCGGGGGGAGATGTACCTTTCATTCCACTCTTTCACCACATCCGCAATGTATGGATCAGGCGGACCGTTATCCGATCCTATATTGTACCGGAAGATGGACATATCATAGGGGAATCCTGAACTTTCAAGCTGACTGACATATTCAAAGATGTTTTTTTCATTCAGCTTATTTCTGATTTTTGTAAAGCCAAGACCCGTATGATACCAGGAGTATCCTTTTCCTGCAACCCAGCAGAGAATTCTGTTTTTTCCATCGGGTGATTCCCAGTAAAAGGGTTTGTCGGCCCATGTTTCCAGAAATGATCCAATACGGTGACCGGTATTGGGACCTATAGAAAAATATTTTATCCCGCTTTGTGCCAGGGTGGTGACGAGTGACCATGTATATCCCGGGATGTCGCTGATCATGGCTGCCTCAAGAGGAATGCCGCTCATCCTGGCGATACGCCGGCCGGCTTCGGTAAGACGTATCAGTTCCTCCTGGTTACATAGACCTGTCAGCTCATTGGCATAAAGTCCGTCCAGCTCAATCCAGCCTTTATGAACAGCTTCGATAAACTCTTTGCGTTGAATGGTATCGGCATGTGCCAGAAAGCAATCTGCTCCCCACATCACCTCTGTGTTCCATTTGAATCGGGCTCCCTCAGGATAACCCCTGGTTTTTCTCGCAAGGTCAATGGCTTGTTCAATAAAGCTGCGATGCATCTCCTCAACTTCTGTTTGAACATGCGTATAACCAATATCAGTATGAGTATGATGCAGGAGATAGAGATTCATTTGTTTCACAGGTTCTAAAAGAACACACTGGTTTGAAACTGTGTCGCCATTTACAACTACTGTGGCTTCAATTTTCTCTAAATCAATGGATATAGGCACATATTCCTGATTTAATCCAATGAGGATCTTCTTTATTATTTTTTTATCACCAGCTATGATTGTTGCCTGTGCGGGGGTGCCAAAATGATGAATATCAAACCTGATAAGATATTCAGGCCCTTCAATACCTCGTATAAGTGCGGGTTCCTGTTTGACGGATGCTTTCGATTGCAGCTTATAACGGAATGTCATGTACCAGGAGCGATCCCCGGCTGTTTCACCAACGACCCTGAGCTTTACGGGCCGGTCGGTCTTTATTAAACCTGAAGGGATTTCCATAAAGGCATAGCCCATCAGATCACCATATTTATCAACCAAAGTCGACCTGAAAGTCAGGCTGATGTTGTTGTTGCCTTTTACAATCCATGTTTTAAGAAGTGTGTCCTGAGGATTGGTGAATGTCAGGATATATTTATCATCAAGATAAACCTTGTATGCAAACTTCTTTTCATTCACATCTATACCGTACATCCAGACGTAGGTGACAATTTTTCCAGGTGAAGTATGCGGAAGGGATTCAATGGTCCATTCAATGTACCTGGTACTGTCGATGTTACGAACTAATAAGGATGTGGTAGCTTCAGGGTGGGGCGAATGATAGGTGAAAACCTCGCCTTTTACATCACCGGTATATCCTTCAAGCCAGCTTGAAGGTAAATCCTGTGAAAGGGCACGAAAGGCAATTAGTATAATGAACAAGAGGAATACTCCCTGTTTGAGAGAAGTCTTCATTTTTTAAAGATTATATGCAAAGCATACAGAAAACGAACCTCTTAGAAGTGCAATGTCAATCCAATCTGTAAGTAATTGTTGTGATAGCCATTATTGACATCCATTAGTCCAAAATGGTACCTCGCTTCTATGCCAATCATGAAAATGTTGACGCCGGCACCCAAAAATGCGGATGCATCAAATACACCGGTCTTGTTGCCCTCCTGGGGATCCATTTTAATCCCCTGCACATATACTTTTTCCCCTACCTTGAAATTGGCGCTTAATCCTCCCATTGCATACAATGGCCCCAGCTTGAATTTAAGATCAAGCGGAACACTCAGATAATGAAGCAAGAGTTTGTTATCAGCATCTATCTGATTGCCATTGATGAAATATTCAAGACCGGCACCAAAATGCATAAAGGGGAAAAATTTGACCTCTTTATAGCCGCCTATATAAAATGAATTCAGAGAATGGTTCCACATCGAGTAATCCTTACTGTACATAGCGGCATTCTGATACCCAGCCCTTATACCGACATTTTTTTTGTCTCCACCGGTACTTGAAAAAGGAGCCATCAAAACACTTAAAAAGAAAATGAATGTGATTGCTTGAATTGAAAAAGGTTTTAGTTTCATGGTCTTAATTTTTGAATTTATAGAAAATAAACAATTTGTAGTATCAAAAAAGTACAAATCCTCCATTATTGATCATTGATCATTGATCCCTGATCATTGTCTAAAGCCGCAACATCCCGGTAGTCATCCACTTTATGAAACATGTCCCTGACAAAAGAACATACAGGTACAATCTTCAGGTTATTATTTCTGGCAAATCCGACAGCTTCAGCCAGCAATCTTTTGGCTATGCCCTGGCCTCTTAATTTGTCGGATACTGAAGTTTGATCGATAACGATTTTATCTTTACCCCGGTAGAAATACGTCATTTCGGCAACTCGTTCATTTTCTATTCCCACAAAGAAAATCCCCCTGTTCTTTTCCTCATGGTGCTGTATTTGGATTTCCATATAACCTGTTTTGTCTGTAAAATTAGTTAATTTTTTATCACCATTCAAGGGGCACCAGATACGAACCTGCCACCATCATGGCTTGTTTTAACCTGATTTGCTTAATATAAGCGGAAATACGTGAAGGTCTACGTAAAAAGGATCTTTTTAAATAAATAGGTTAACATTTTACAAATAAAAAAAAGAAGGTGCTCAACCTTTAAATTTACCAATAAGCAAGGGAGGGACACTATGTATTTCAGCCAAATAGCTTCTGGATAGGGTGCAAAATCAGATAATTTTTATGGGACTATCATAAAACTGTTGTTTTATATTAATATTTTCTTTATATTTAGACCTTAATATTTACAAACTTATTTCATAAAAATCAATCCGATGAAAAGAATAATAAAATCATTAGCAGTAATAATGATGGTGCTTTTAACATTATTCATCAGCCTTGAATGTCATTCACAATCCATCATCATATAGTACTTTTATCCGGGATGCTGAAATCCATCCTTTTTCAGGAATAGACACAATTACCGGATTAAAGATCAGCGGATCAGTTGCTCTGAAAAGTGATTCAAGCCTTGTCAGAGTAATCTTTTCAGATGACAAAGGTTTGGAATATATGGTGTTTGAGTCGTATCCATTAATTGCATCACAATACAATTATGCGTTTACACAACAGTGTGATGAAACATGCTACTTAAACTTTTTTAAACCGTATAGTATTAATATTCAAATCATAGATGCTGCCTTGACAATTGATACTCTTCAAGTAATAACAAACAGTACCGGGAACCTTGATTCGTTGCAATATAGTTACAAAAGAATAAAAGATACCCTTAAGATTGCGATGATAAATATAAATATTCCCCGGTTTAACCTGGAATATTCAGCAGGCGATATGGCATTTGTCAAAGAGTACTATAGCAGCAAGAAAATAATCTTTGGAGATAAGTATAATCTTGGTGGTTATGATTATTATAAGGGTGGAATTTTTAGTTTACCCTGGCCGGCAGAAAGAAATTATTGTCGTACAAATATGGTAAAATATTTCGATTGGCGCAATCGTCATGGAGCCAACAGAGAGGGCTCTCCTTATTATGATTTTGATGCAACAGGTTCGGGCTGGATGACAAAAGCCCGGTGTCAAGGCGGCTGTGGATCCTGTTTTGCTTTTGCTCCGGTGAGTGTACTTGAAGCTGATATTAACCTGTATTTCAATCAGCATCTTGATTTAAATCTTTCAGAACAGGATGTCATTTGCAATTCACCTGGCAGTCATGGTTGCGATGGCGGGTATAGCGACAGTGTTTTTTATTATTTACAAAGTCCTGGAGTACGGACGGAATATTGTTTTCCTTATATGCAAACAGGTGATACGGATACTTGTGATATATTAAATGACAGTTGTAATAATCCCGATACCGTTGTACGGATCAATGGGCATGGATCAGTACCAATGACCAATACTGAACAAATTATGTCGAAACTAATTACCAAAGGACCGCAATCTGTAGTTTTCAGGCCCTCTCCAGGCACAAGGCATGTTGTGGCCCTTATGGGTTATATTGTCGATCCCGTTGATTCGAGTATGATCTGGATATACAAAGACAGTTATGGAGAAAATCAAGGAGAGAATGGTTTCTATTATGCCAGAATGACTATTATTGAAGATCCTAATTTTATATTTACTCCTATATTTTTTGATAGCATCACACCACCGGTACGCAAGTGTTTTGACTGGGACGATGATGGTTATTTTAATTGGGGTATAGGTGATAGTCTATCTGGTTGTTCAGGATTGGAGGATTGTGATGATTCAAATCCTTATCTGGGACCTTATGATCCTGAGACCTATTATTGTTCGTGTTTACTGCCATATATTCCTTTACCTGATACCGTCACATCCAATACGACATGGACAGAAAACATTGGCATTAACCGTGATATAGTCATTGATTCGTCCGTTACCCTAACAATAACGGATACAGTTTTTTTTGCGCCGGAAGCGAAACTCATCGTCATGCCCGGAGCTAAGGTGATTATTGACGGGGGTACACTAACCAAGGCCTGTATAGAAAAATGGCAGGGTGTTGAGGTTTGGGGTAATCCCGATCAATCACAATTCTATGATTCTTGCCAGGGGAAAGTATATCTAAGCAACAATGGATCGGTGCAAAATGCGATCACTGGAATAATAACAGGTAAAAAAGTAGATGGAAATTATGTACAAGGTTATGAGGGGGGTATAATAATAGCAAGGGATGCACAGTTTTTGAACAACAACAACGATATTGAATTTCGTCCTTATCAAAACATACATCCTTTTGATTCGACAAATGAAGTAAATAATTTCAGCTATTTTGCAAAATGTACATTCCAAACAGATTATCTGGCTTGTTTGGATTTTGAATTGCCCGGCGCTCATGTTATACTGAACGGAGTAAAGGGAGTTGGATTCTTCGGTTGTTCTTTTAAATATATTTTTCCAACATCGGAGGCAAATGTAGGCGCTTTAACTGAAGAAAATATTGGTATTTACGCTAATGATGCTGATGTTTGGGTGGTGCCTGGATATGAATATCCTGATCCGATGTATGAGCCTTGCGGCGAGGGTTGCTATAAGCTGATTCCCTGTTCCTTTGATAATCTCTGGTATGGAATAAAAGCATTTAACAGTGGTGGCAACTGGAAATTTAAGTCTGATCATACCTTCTTCGACAATAACATTGCAGGCATCTATCTCTCAGGATTTGAGCAGCCTACCATCATTTCCGATACATTTATGATGACGGGAAGTCATAACATTGATCTTCAGAATGACCCCTTCTGGGGTGGAATTTATATGGAAGATTGCTCAGGGTATCATATTGAAGCTAATCAGTTCACAGGGAAATACGACCTGGGTGGCATTACTCCTCACTCCGACTACTGGCGAATTGGAATATATGTGAAAAACTCCGGTACTGAAGATAATGAGATATACAACAATACATTTTCACATTTACAAGGGGCGATTGTTGCCGAAGGAAATAACAGGGGCGATACTACCGGTTTATGCCTTAAATGTAATGATATGGTTAGCAATCAAAACGACCTGCTCGTTTGGGAAGAGGAACGTGCAAACGGTAATCTGCCGATGGGAATAAGGGAATATCAGGGTGCCGATACAAGCCTGATAGATGCCCCGGCAGGAAATACTTTTACACTATACAATGATCCGGCTTCTGACGGAGAAGGTTATGAAAAATATTTTTACGACTACTTCAATGATGCACTGAATATTAAATATATTCATCACCAGTTATCTCAAGAAATTTTAGTAGCTCCTACTCCTGAGAATTATACTTCTAATAAAATAGATCTAATTGAAAAAGAAGGCCTTATATATGGAAAAGACTCGTCATGTCCTTCACGTCTGGGTAACAATAATTATAAGAGCGGTTATGATCCACGGCTTGAAATGACACTTTCAAAGGGATTGATCAATCAATACCGGAATTTGTTAAACTCTTTGGTAGACGGAGGCAGCACTGAAGATCTGAATTTTGATGTGATGACAAGCTTACCTAATGAAGCTTTGGAGATAAGGCAGCAATTACTGGATGAATCGCCTTACCTGTCCGATACCGTTATGAAACAGGCCATTTACAAAGAGGATGTCCTGCCTAATGCTATGATACGGGATGTGTTTACAGCTAATCCACAATCGGCCAAGTCGCAGGAGGTGCTTAACTCTCTGGATAATCGTTTTGATCCAATGCCCGATTACATGATGACGGAGATTATGCAGGGACGGGACTATCTTGGAGCAAAAGAAGTTCTTGAATCACGGCTGGGTTACTGGCAACAGTTGCGTGCAAGAGCCAAAAATCACCTGATACGGAAATTCCTGTCAGACACCACCATACTTCATCCTTACGATAGCTTGATAGCTTTGTATGAAGATGAAGCAGATCTTCAGTCAAAATACAGGTTAGCCTTCTGCTATTTTAACAATGAACAGGCAGAACAAGCGCTGAATGTACTAAATGAGATTCCTGCCACATACGAATTAAACACTTACCAAACTGCTATACACCAGGATTTCGAAGATTATTTCAATGTCATAAAAATGATACATGACAGTACCTGGAGTGTACAGCAATTGGATTCACTATCGGTCAATACCTTGCATGAAATTATGAACAATGGGTATCCATTGATCAACGGTTATGCTCGGGGATTACTAGTAAAAGGCAACTTCATTAATTATACTGAAAAAGTTTATTTTCCGCCAAACATAAAATCTTACCCTGAATATCATTTCACACCTCACGAAGTAATTGTTGAAAAGGAGGATCATTTGAAATTGTTTCCTAATCCTGCCTGGGATTATGTGATTGTTTATTATAATACTTCTGAGTATGAAATTAATGGTAAATTGCTCATGTTTGATATCAACGGAAAGATGATTAAAACTATGATACTTCCGGATTATTTAAATCAATTAACTGTTTCATTAAAAAATCTCCCTAATGGGATTTATATGATAAGCTTATATGAAAAGGATAATCTGATTGAGAGTAAAAAAATTACCAAAGTGGGGAATAAGTAAGACTTATGATTATGAAAATAGTATCAGGTATTATACTAAGAATCACATTAATACAGTCAATTTTAATAATTTTTTCTTACTCAAGCGGGCAGGAATGGCCTAAAATTTATGGGAGTAATAGTTCTTCTTATGTTCGAGGCATTGAAAATGATTATGACCGGGGATATCTGATAGCAGGTTATCTAAGCAGAGGACAGGTAGTTAATCAGTGGGGATGGCTAATAAAGACGGATATCAATGGAAATGTTATCTGGGATAAAAAGTTTGGAGATATTTCTTACCAAACATTCTTTATTTCTTTACTAAAGACAAAAGACCAGGGGACAGTATTAGCTGGAGCAACCAGTAAATATGATCTGGCATGGCACTTTGATCCGTTGTTCATAAAATTGAATCCATGTGGAGAGATTGAATGGTGTCTTGAACTTCAGGCATCAGAAGATGATTATGGAACCGGCATCGTACAACTTGATGATGGTAATTATTTAGGTATGCTGAAATATTATGCCGGATACTCTCATAATCAACGGATAAGCCTGGTAAAGATAGATACACTAGGGAATCCGATTTGGATAAAGAATTATACCTGGGAAGATCCCCTGATGTCTAATGAGGAGGGAGTTCATTTGTTGCTGACCTCCCAGGGTCACTATCTGGTTTCAGGACGCTGTACTTATCCGGGTTTTCGTCCCTTTTGGTTCATGACCGATACCACAGGGGAACAGATATGGGATTTGATATGGGGAAATCATACAGGAGTGGTTTATAAAACAATTGAAAAAGATAGAGGAATTTTTTATAGTGCAGGTATCTATTCAGATATTGGGAGACCTCAAACTCCATCCATTTTTAAATTAAATGAAAATGGACAACTATTATCACAATACTTTTTACTTGGCGATACCATTGTTGGAGGTAGCGCTCATCCAATT
>JAPLDP010000051.1 GCA_026391695.1 Bacteroidota bacterium | reverse complement strand
GTAAAGGAAACAATGTTCCGGCTGGAATTTATCTTTATAACATCAGCTATAACAACACTCCTTCCCAGTATAAAAAAGTATTATTCATTCACTAAACTCTCTTACAATGAAAAAGTCACCCTTACTTTTAGTTTTATGTTGTCTGACTGGCATCATGGTATCGGCCCATGACTGGGTAACCTTTACCCGGTCCAATCCCCAGGCTCCTGTTATCAATCTGATCCAATCCAACAACCAGCAGGTACAATACACCGTTGAAGTTTGCGGAATGTTCAAAGAAAACCTTACAGAAGGAGGCGAAAACTTTCAAAGGATTGAAATACCGTGTTCAGGAAAATCCGCTCAAACCGGCGAACCCGAACTACCTTACATCCGGCAATTGATTGCCATACCCGAATGTGATGACGTTATTCTAACAATTAACATTATCAGTCAGACTGATTTCAGCAGCTACAACATTTACCCTGCTCCTGATTACGAAGAAGTTCAGGGCCCGGGCAATTCGGTTTATCTGCAGGAAGTATTTTCGAAAAACGAAGCCGTGTATGACCAAAACACTTACCTGCCCGGTATGAATGCCGAAATTGTTTCAACCGGCTACCTTCGCGGCCAGAAATATGCCGAGGTATACCTATACCCGGTACAGTTCAACCCTGTAACAAACCACATTATCGTTTATACAAATTACCAGGTAAATCTTGGTTTTAGCAATCCCATAACAGATGTAAACGTGAATACCGGTATTTTCAATAATGTGGCAACCAACACATTTTTAAACTATCTTTCAAGCGGCATCAGGGCAAGCATTAACGACAATGTGGAGGGTAACGGGAATGTGCAGTGGGTCACACTTACTGATACAGCCAAGGCTCACACTATTGTTGCCGATTACCTGATCATTTGTGACCATCATTTTTTCGAACCGGATAATCCTGAATCAGAAGTATTGGCAATTGCCAACCATCGCGCATTTTATAATGGTTTTGATGTGGCGATATTGAATGCTGATAGTATCATTTCCGATTATCTTCACTTTTATTACGATGTTACAACCCCTCAACACAAAAAAGCGCAACGTATCCGAACCTGTATCCGACGTATTTACGAAGGAGCTCATGCCCTGCATACATATGATGGCAAACTGGGTTATGTGTTATTGATTGGAGATTCTGAATATATGGGAAACAATGGAATGCCAACTTCATATGACAACGTTTTTGATTTTCCTTCTGACTATTATATTATGAATCGGAAGCCACCTTTTATGATGAATCTGAAGTCCCGCCGCCCAGAGGATGGCGGAACGAAACCGGAGTATTCGTACAAATTGATCCACACTATGATTATCACCAACCTTATCTTGAATTTATTGAGAGCCTGGTTCCCTCATATTTTATCGTGGATGAAATTGACGGTGCAGAAGAAAATTATGAGGATCAAGTATATTCTGCATTGAATGAAGGTGTCGGGACTTTTACTTATTTTGGTCATGGTGATTTTGACAGGTGGTCGACAATGACAATGAATGAAATGGAGTCCAATCTGATTAATGATTACAAATCTCCTGTAGTACATGCTATTGCATGCAATATAGGACATTTTGATACGATCAGCGATTGCTTTGGCGAAAGAATGACAACTTATTCAGGAACAAGAGGGTTTACAGGTTTTTTAGGAGCATGCAGGAATGTGGGTTGTAAAGCTGATATTAACGATATTTGTTATCCACCTAAATATTTTCAGGAACTTATTCCATATACTATTTTCAATGATTTATCACATATTACAGGGGAATATATCCTGGAAAGTAAGATGAGAAATGAAGCAAACGTGCCACAATATAAGCATGCATTTAATTTTTTTGGAGATCCTGCATTAAATATTATGGCTCAGGGATTTGAGGTAACCCATGATATCACTCTTCCTCCAATAACAACCATTTCAACAAAAATTACCGTTAGAAGCGGGGTCACGCTAACTGTTCCTTATGACGGGAATCTTCGTTTCGAAAATAACGGGAAATTGATCATTGAAAATGGAGCTACTTTGAATTTTTATCAAAATGACACAATCACGGCAGTATCAGGTATGGACAGTATTATCGTTTATGGAAACATCGTAATGGGAGTTGAATTGGCAAGTAATATTTCGTTTCTGACAGAAGAAGGTGCCTCTTTTGTCATCGAAATCAAAAATTATGAACTTGATCTGTCAATAAATGATGATCAATTCGAAGGTGTTACATTTTCAGCTTATGTTAATAAGCTGGAAATCGAAAATTGTGTTTTTGATGATTCATACCTGGGATTTTACAGGGATAATGATCAATCTTTTGAATTAACGAATTCGCAATTCACTAATTCAACAGTTATTGCATCCATTGGAGGAATGGCTGCGACTGATAGGGGCACAGTTATTATTACAGGTTGCGATTTTGTAAATAGCATGGACGATGTAGTTATTAACATCGGACCCTATAAGAATTTTATGCTTTTACACGATACACTTATATAC
>JAPLDP010000050.1 GCA_026391695.1 Bacteroidota bacterium | reverse complement strand
AAATTCTTCCGTTGAATTATCCAGGATATTCCTGACCAGCCGGGCGAATTTTGAAAGGTAAATACTGGCTTTATCCGGTTTCTCAGTGACGATGAAATTCTGGATGCTGTAAAGCGCATTGAAGAGGAAGTGGGGATTCATCTGGGAGCGGAGGAGCTTTTGTTCAAGAACGAGCGCTTTCCTGTCCGACCCGAACCTTTTGCGTTGAATCCAGATAATGACAATCAACAAGACAATCAGCCCCGTACCGCCAATACCTGCAAATAAAATCCTGGTCTGATTTAGTTTTAAACGCCGGAGTTCGTTGTCCCTGACCAATCCGGCGATTTCCTGCCTTTGTAACTCATCTTCATAGTCTGCCTCCAGACCGATAATTTGCCTGGACAGTTCATCCCGGGCTTGTAAATTCTTTTCTTCTTCCAGCTTTTTCTGATACAATAGCGCATTTTCAAAATCACCTGTCGACTCATATAACTTGACCATACCGCTGTATAGCTCTACCCTAAAATAGCGCATTTGCGTCACGGCCGCTAACCTGAAAGTGGGATCGGGTTCGGTAATCCTGTCAATCTTGAGAAGGAAAGTATCGCAATAGTTCAGCGCCTGGAATGAATACTGTTTAGAACTCCGGAAATGGCCCTTGTCCATTTCTATTTTGCCGAGGTTTAATAAAGCCAGAGCATATATGTCGCAGCGTTCTGAGTTTTTTAGCAGTGCTTCAGCTGCTTTGGCATATTTGAAGCCCTTGTCGGGATCTTTCAACAGGAAATAATACTGATAACCCAGGTTCGAGCACATCAATCCTTCCATGAAATTCCTCAAATTGGCATCTTCAATAGCTCTGGCATTTTCCAGCGCTTTAAGGTAATAATCCAGCGCCATGGAATCACCTTTAACCAGATAGTAGCATCCATGATAAGCATAAATATTGGCTAACCATCCTTCGACAGGCATCCATTTATAATCCGAGTGAGGAATGAGATAATATTTAAGAACAATATCATTATATTTGATGGCACTGTCCATCATTATATTTACCTCTTCGGAAGTAAGCGTGTCAATTTGTTCCAAAGTCTCTAGTTTAAAGAAATAGGAACCGCCGATTGTCAGATAGATTAACATGGCTGCTGAAGTATCACCAATAGTGAAATAATTCCTGGCGGCGCGATTATAGTAGTCAAACATCTTTTCGGTATTGCGCACATATTCATGTATAGAACCTATCTGGTAAAGAAGATCACCAATCTCTCCTGCGGGTTCGAAAGCTTCAAGCAGTCGCAATGCAGAAAGGTAGTTCGTCAGGGCATTTTTTATATCGGATTTGAAGTAATAGCTGTTTCCCAGATTAAAGGTGGCTATTCCTTTCCCAAAGGGATAGTTCAATTGTTTCGACATACTGAGAGCTTGAGTGGCATATAGGAAGCTGGAATCGAAACTGCGCGGAGCCAGCTGAAGTGCAAGCTGGTTCATGACATCCACCTTCCCGGTTCCATTAGCATCCGGAAGCAGGGTAAACAAGCTGTCGACTGTCTGCTGCCTGGTTATGCCCGGGATCTGGCTAGTAGCCAAAAGATTCAAAAAAAAGATAAAAAAAAGAAAAAGAGGATGTTTAATGGTCATTACGCTTCGCTGTCATGTATTGTCATTATGCTACGCTGTCATGTATGGTCATTATGCTACGCTGTCATGTATGGTGACTGCCGACTGCCTACTCCCTCACCGGAACACCGAACACAACTCTGGTACCACATGCTTCACCTATAGAATTTTTTAAGTCGATGATCTCAAGTATGATCTTCCTTTTAAGCTTCCGGTTAAGATTGGCCAGACGCTCGCAGGTGAGTGACGTGGCCATGCTCCTGTGGTCCGGTTCCAGTCTGATTTCTATCTCACGGGCTTTCTGACGTCCCACCCCGTCATCTTCCACTTCGAAAACAAGAGTGTGATCTTTAAAGCTGAAACGGATGTCGATTTGTCCCGGCGTATCTCTGTGCTTGATGCCGTGCTCAATCGCATTCTCAATGAACGGCTGGGCCAGCATGGGCGGGATCATCATAGTCTCAGTATCGATCGCATCAGCAATTTCAATTTTATAATCAAATTTTCCGGCGTACCTTACTTTTTGCAGTTCAAGGTAGTTTTCGATGGTATTGATTTCCTTTTCAAGAGCGACAAATTCTTCCGTTGAATTATCCAGGATATTCCTGACCAGCCGGGCGAATTTTGAAAGGTAAATACTGGCTTTATCCGGTTTCTCA
>JAPLDP010000049.1 GCA_026391695.1 Bacteroidota bacterium | reverse complement strand
ATGGAAGGGCCATCGCTCAAAGGATAAAAGGTACTCCGGGGATAACAGGCTGATCGCCGCCAAGAGCTCATATCGACGCGGCGGTTTGGCACCTCGATGTCGGCTCGTCACATCCTGGGGCTGGAGAAGGTCCCAAGGGTTCGGCTGTTCGCCGATTAAAGTGGCACGCGAGCTGGGTTCAGAACGTCGTGAGACAGTTCGGTCCCTATCTGTTGTGGGCGTAGGAGATTTGAGAGAACCTGACACTAGTACGAGAGGACCGTGTTGGACAGACCTCTAGTGTACCTGTTGTGGCGCCAGCTGCATCGCAGGGTAGCTATGTTTGGAAGAGATAAGCACTGAAAGCATCTAAGTACGAAGCTCATCTCAAGATGAGATCTCCTTTAAGGGTCGTTGAAGACTACGACGTTGATAGGCTGTAGGTGTAAAGGCAGTAATGTCAAAGCCGAGCAGTACTAATTACCCGTACGCTTTCTTAATAGCAGATGTGTTCTACATCGATTTACTACTGTATTTTCTTTCCACCAATATGTCGATTGTGTTCTTTCTTTTAAAGAAAGTTAAGATCTTACAGTGATCCTTTCACTAAAGACCTTAAGGTGACTATAGCGGTGGCGTCCACCTCTTCCCATTCCGAACAGAGAAGTTAAGCCCACCAGCGCAGATGGTACTGCCCCCAGAGGGTGGAAGAGTATGTCGTTGCCAACCCTATTGAGGGTGTCTCAGAAATGAGACACCCTTTTTATTTACAATAAAATCCCCTTTCTCAAGTTTATCGTTTTATAGTATCTTTGACCATAAATCAGGATGATCCCCCCTATGCCTAAAGCATGTAAAGCCGCCCTGCTTATTATCCCTGCCCTATTCAGCCTCTGTTGTTCATTTGCCCAGATCATTGATACCCTCCCTCAAACTGTTGACTCCTCTGCAGCTCCTTACTTTTATGAAAAGGATTTCATCCTGAACTACACACAGCCCCATCAGACCGATACACTCCTCGACCTTTTTCAAAAATATGACCCACTCGCCTACCCTTTGACCTATTATGCCACTTTAGGTAATATCGGGCTGGCTCACAAAAACCTGGTCTTTTCCCCTTCCCCCACATCAGGATTCGACCTGGGTCAGCATGCCTTTGACCAGTATCTCATCAGGGATGAAACCATTCAATATTATTTGACCCCAAAACCATTTACGCGACTCTATTATGTCCAGGGAAAATACCGCGAACAGGTCTTCGACGTGCTCCACAACCAGCAGATCGGCAAAAACTTTAATGTGGGTGTCCATGTCAATATCCTCAGCGCCTTCGGAGGATATGAACGGCAAAGATCCAACAATAAAAGTGTGACCTTTTTTACAAGCTATTACACCCCTAACAAACGTTACGGACTTATTGCCAACTTCCTCTTTAACAACCTTATCATGCAGGAGAATGGCGGCATTGCCAGCGATTCTGTCTTCGAAAATAAAATTGAAACGGAATCCAAACTGATTGCCGTCAATCTTCTTAATGCTGAAAACCGGTGGAAAAACTCGGGATTTAAACTGATACAATACTATTCCTTTTCGAAGAAAGATGTCCTGGAAAATGATACAGTAAAACGGACAGCACTGTCACGGATATTCAGCCCCGGAAGCATCCTGTACGCATTTTCATATACCAGGCTGGGCTTTCAATTCATTGACAATAACCCTGATACCTTGTTCTTCTCCGAGTACTATTCTAATCCAGAGAAGACCTACGATGAGACATTATTCAAGGAGATCACCAACATGCTGATGTGGACCAACAGCCGCAATCCCGCCTGCCCGCTGAGGGTCTATGCCGGTGTCAAACACCAGCACTCAATAGTGCTCGAATTCACCGGCTATAACCCCTCGCGTGATGATACACTCAGCCACCTGATATTTTCGGGCGGTGTCACACTGCAACCATTTGCCGGATGGAAACTGAAAGCCGATGCTGAATGGGTTAAAGGCAATTATATCAAAGATGACCAAAAGCTCACTGCCACACTGGAAAAAGATTTCGGGCCGGATTCATCCCATGCACAAATCCTTTCTGTTGATATCAGTTATTACAATCAAACACCTTCCTGGTTCCTCCACCATTATAATTCGAACCATTTCAGATGGGATAATGCCTTTACCAAGCCGGATGTTTTCAATGCGGGATTCAGATTTCAATCATCCTCCATAAAGGCCGGCGCTGATTATTACCGCATCTTTGATTATATCTATTTCGGAACCGATACGCTGCCCCACCAGTCCTCTAAGACTCTGGATGTAGCCAGTGGCTTTGTTTCAGGAAATTTATCGATTCATAGATTCGATCTGATGGCCAGTATGGTGTATCAATATGTTTCAGATAAACAAGTGGTCAGCATTCCGGAATTAACCGGTGACCTGTCGGCCTATTTCAACCAAGACCTGTTCAAACACGCCCTGGGCGTCCAGCTAGGCTTCGACCTGTATTATACCTCGGCGTACTTTGCCGATGCCTATATGCCTGCAACACGCCTGTTTTTCATCCAGGATGAAAAGAAAATCAATCAGGTATTCGTTCTTGATGCACTGCTGAAATTCAAGGTTAAATACGTAAGGTTCTTTCTCATGTACCATCACCTGAATAGCCTGATAGGAAAGAAAGACTATTACAAAACATTACATTATCCCATTCAGGAAGGCCGGCTTAAGTTTGGTATAAACTGGATTTTTCATGATTAGATAACGGGAGCAGGGATGTCATCTCTTTGGAGAGATGACATCCCTGATATTATTTCATTCCTCGCTGATTTTTTATATCCTCGTAAGCCTGGTTAAGCTGCCGGAACTTTTCGTTGGCCGATTTCTGCACATCAGTACCCAGGTTAGCCACCTTATCGGGATGGTATTTCAGCGCCATGTGGCGGTAAGCTTTCTTTACCTCTTCATCACTGGCATCCGGCGATATTTCCAGAACCTTGTAAGCACTGTTGATATCTCTGATAAACATTGCTTTTATAGAGGCGAAATCGGTACCGGATATGCCAAGGTATCCGGCAATTGTTTCAATCATCCTTACCTCATCAGGATGGCTCACATTATCGGCCATGGCAATACCAAAAAGGTAATGCAGGAGTTGCAGCCGGGCGGGATACTCCATGTAACTTCTTATCTGCAGTGCCACTTCCTGGACATTGATATCCTGCTTGAGCAGGTCGCGTAAAATCAGAAGAAGCTGTTCAGCCTTGGCTTCACCAAACTGCTGTAAAAGGAATTGCCGGACATAATCCAGTTCGGCTTTCACGACTTTCTGATCGGCTTTCATGACAGCTGCCGTCAGCACCAGCAAACTGACGCTGAAATCACCGGGCTGAGTGACTCTGTGAGCAAATTCACCGCTTTGCATACCATCGACCATGGTGCCGAAGAGGAATCCCAATATTCCTCCGATGGGTCCGCCCAGCACCCATCCCAGTCCACCGCCAATCCATTTGCCGTATTTCGCCATAAATAATATTACAAAATATTTTCTGACAGAGGTAATCCATATTCCTCCACCATCCTGATATGCATTTTCTCCAATTGATCCAGTATCGGATTATATATCTCCGGAATCACAGGGATATGAATACCCTTAGCTTTGATCTTACCTTCCAGAATCATTGCTACTCCACAGGCAGCCGGTAACGCTACCGTTCGTGCAATGGATGTGTCCGTCTGTAGGGTGCCAAAGTCCAGCATGCGTGATTTGATGATCTCTTTTGTTCCACCGGGATACTTAGCCAGGAACGTATGCTGCATGACCACCATATCGCGTTCATCAGGTTGTATCATCATCCTGGCTATCATCAGGTCGGAAAGGATTTCAAACGGACTGTCTTCTTTACGGTTTACTGGTTCACCGGTGAAAAGCCCCAGCCATTCCATGGCTTTTAGCGGCCTTGAGTTCACTGGCAATCCAAGCTTTGCCGCCACTTTAGCACGAATATCCGCAGGGCTGCTTTCGCCGATCATCCTGGCCATGAATCCTGCATAAGTCAAACCATCAAGAGTCATTTTATCATAAGATAATAACCTGAGCACTTTAAACGCATCAATGATCTCACACCAGCCCTGGTAACGGAAAGTCCCCCTGAATATCGTCCGGGCTTCCGGTATACCATATAATTCTTTGTAAGGCAACGAATCCCTGTTTGGATAAACATCCAGCAAACCTACGCCTGGAAAATCCACTTTGATGGGATTCCTGAAAAGATTTTCGGTAGGAATATAGAGCACTTCACCCTGGTGAAGGTATTTCCCATCGTTATTACCAGCCATGACAACACCTTTAGGAGCCCAAGTAAATTTATAGCGAAACGGATTTCCCTCCACTTCGGGCGCTACCAATGCACCGCAGAAGGAATAAAACTCCTCCACTTCACCACCTTTTGAGTGGATATGGTCGATGACACGCATGGCCGACATATGGTCGATGCCGGGGTCGAGGCCAAGCTCATTGAGAATGATGATGCCGGCTTTTCGTGCGTCTTCATCCAGCGCCCTCATCTCAGGCTTCACATAGGATGTGGTGACCATATTTTTTTTGTACCGCAGGCATTTCTTTGCGACCATGAGATGATGGGTGTAAGGCAAGAGGCTGACGGTGAGGTCATGCTCCTGTATCATATTCTCCAGTTCATTCTCCTGTTCCACCGTCCATGCAACAGACCGGCCATGGGGATGCCCTCCAATCATGCTATCGGCTTTTGACTTAGTGCGTGTTGCAACGCTTACCTGATAACCGTGATCGAGTAAATAGGTGACAATGGGTTTCACAACCATGCCTGCTCCAAGAATCAGTACCTTTTTCATGATTTAAATGATTAATGATATAGGATTATTGATTTACTTCAGCTTTTTTAAACAATGATTAAATACCAATAATTTTTCATTTTTCCTCCTTCATTCTTCATCCTTCATTCCCTGCTACCCTAAGTATTTCGAAATATATGTATAATCCGGCGTCAATTCTCCTTTATGCAGTATCATAGCCCTTTTAACCGGACCTGGCAGACGGATACTCTCAAAAGGCTTATCAAAATCGGCGGAAGCAATGGGAGATACGAATTTCCACAACACTTCGCTGAATGCCTTTGAAGCGTCACGGGGCAGCTCACTGGGCAATATATCCACAGCCATGATAAGAAGCCCTTCGCCCTTGAATCCATCATCAGGCTGACGGGTAAAGGGATTATAAACAAAAACGGGATTCTCTATCTCCGTTCCCTTATCTGTCATCTCGATGGAGCCGTTTGGATCACAGCTGATATCTCCGATAACGGTGAGTTTGGGCTTGCCTTGTTTAAATAACTGCTCGGCATAATCCTTTGTCACCAGCCTTGGGTAACGTGCATCCCAGTAAATCCCATTGACAAGCATGTTCAGGTGTGGAATATATTGTTCGAATTTACTCCGGTACTTTTCAGGATGCTGGTAATAATCCGTCAATTCAAATTCATTGGAAGGATCCACCGGCTCGACGATATGTTTTTCTTTGAAAACGACTTTATACAGGATATTATCGGGAAGAAATTTATGTTTTTCAACAGACGACACCTCCTCAGGCAATAATTCCTTAACTGGAAGAAGGGATAATATTTCCTGGGCTCCGAGCGACACATTGCCATAGCCGGTAATCCCAATGACAACCGGTTTAAGTTCAGGTGGAAGCCCTTTTTCAATGATCTTCTGCCCCACCTTGGATACGACCCTGCGTGCTTCGTCAAGTGAATAGTAAGTGCGTGCCTGGGAGATGTCAAGGAGAGGCGTTTCTATTCCAAATTCTCTCAACCGCTCTCCCAGCGACCAGAGTGAATTGATCATTCCGGCCAGACCTGCATAACGGCCAAAGAAAATCAGCCGTTTGCCCATCTCATCCACAACACGCTCATAGTCAATCAAATTACACTTTAATTCCATCAGCCGTCTGAGCATTTGCATATTATGTGGCTGGCCTTTGATGACATGGGCAAAAAAGATGTAAGTTTTCTCCGGTTCTAACTTAGCGATAGGAATTTCTTTCACGCCAAAAATAACAGGGCAATCCTGAAGGTCATAGGTGACGTGGGCGCCGGCTTGTTCAAACTCTTCGTCCTCATATACGCGCTTTGCAGAAGTTTCGATGTACACCTGCACCCCCTGTTCCATGACCAGTTTACGGACATGTATAGGGATCAAAGGAACTCTGCGTTCCATGACATATTTATCTTCGTAACGTATGCCGATTATCTTTTTCATAAGCTATGCCCCTTTCCCTGTTATCATTACCAAAACAGAAGGCAAACTTACGAAATTAAAGCTTGGAAAAAGTAGTATTGGAGTTATTTTTTCAGGAAGTCGAGGCTGCCTGATACCCCGGACTTAAGTCCGGGGCCATTTAAATCGCGAATTCTAACCCCAGGTATGCATTATTTGCTGACCTAATGAAAAATTATTTTATTGAAATTCAATTTTATGAAGTTTTTATATATATTTGAATGCCCTTTCTTAAAATTTATTCAATCAACAGAATAGCCCCTTTATGTAAAAATCATCCGTATTCATACAATAAATTAATATTTTTGTTATATATTTGATATATTGTCGTATATTTCAAAGTTTTTTACGAAATTTGTTACTCCGGTTACCCCATACACCCGATGCATATAATGGAAACCGTTTTAAAAGATCAGGATAAAAAGCAAAAAAAACAGCTCCTTGCGCAGTATATAATCGAAAGGGTCATCAATTATTACCTTACCGATTACTCCAACCAGTCACCGGAACTCCGATTTGACCGGATGAATAACTTTGGTAGGCTGATCGAAGCCAATCACATATACCTTTTTTCCCATGGTCATGGCCAGGCAGGCTTTACCATAAAATATCACTGGGCCAATCCTGTTTCGCCTTATGCGGATGCTACTCTACCCTTTATCTTATCCAGCCATTTAAACAAGTGGATAAAATCACTCCAAAATAAAGAAATCGTCATCAGGCATAAACTTAAGATCAGAATTCACTCAGAGGGGCAAAACGTACCACCAAGAGTCTTATCACTGATCCTGGTTCCGATATTTATTAATGACTCTCTTCATAATGTTTTTTGTATTGAACATGGTGGCAACAGGCAATGGACCGAAACCATACTGCCGGCTGTGAAGTTCGTATCATCTATGATCCGCATGAAAATTGAAATAAAGCTGCCTGAAAATCCTGTAAAAAAGATACAAAAACACCAGAATCTCTTTTTGCATAAACCCCGGCTTGAAGCCATCGGCATACTCACTGCGGGCATTATCCATGAGATCAACCAGCCCGTTACGGCCATTTCAATGGGTATTGAAAACCTGATGATCAGGCTGAATGAAGGTAAGCTGAATAAAGATTACATCACCGAAAAATGCCGCATCATTAATACCCAGCTGCAGCGTATCAGCAGCATCATCAGCCACATCCGTATCTTTTCAAAGGAGCCGAAATTCGTCCAGCTCGAAATGATCAATGTGAACCAGATCATTTTAAACACACTATCCATGTTCCGGTCACAATCCATCAAGCAGAATATCACCGTGATCACTGAACTGGATCCGGACACCGGCCAAATCCTGGGCGACTGCTGCGAATTTGAACAGATCGTGATAAACCTGTTTTCCAATGCGAGGGATGCCGTAAACCAGAAGGAAAAATCCATGCAGAATGAAGGCTATGAAAAAACCATCATCCTGAAAACCACCCGATCCGATTTCTCCATCATCTTTGAAGTCACCGACAATGGGGTGGGCATTCCGGAAGAAAATTTCAGCAGGCTTTTCGAGCCGTTCTTTACAACAAAAGATGAAGAAAATGGCACAGGCCTCGGACTGACAATACTGCAGACCCTGGTGAATGAAATGAAAGGTAACATCTCGGTCGATAGTAAGGTGAATGAATTCACCACATTTAAAATCAGGTTACCGAGTATCGATCCTTTGAAAAACTGACCCCTCAGTATCCCAATCAACCTAAAACCCATTATCTTATGAATAATTTCCAGATATTGATACTTGACGATGATGACTTCGTAAGAAATGAGATGGCAGAGTATCTGCAATCGCTGAACATCATCACCTATACAGCCGGCACACCTTCCGAGGCTTATGGCATCATCGGTACCACCGACATTGACCTGATGCTGCTTGACTTGGTGCTGCCCGAAACCAACGGCTTTCATGTCCTGGAAAAAGTTAAGCATGAACATCCCGATATTGAGGTGGTCATCATTTCCGGCCACGGTGATATGGAAAGCTCTATAAAAGCCATGCGCCTGGGCGCTATCGACTTTTTCCGGAAACCTTTTAATCCCGGTGAAATATACCAGGCCATCGAGCGTTCAAAAAATTATATCGCTCTGACCAGAAAGGTAAAAGAATTTGAAACTCACATTGAACTGATATATAAATGCTTAAATAAGGCCCTGGAGCTGCAGTTTGTCGGTAAAAGCCCCCAGATAAAGGCGGTGTTGGAACTGATGCAAAAAGTAGCCGCCACCGACAACACCTCTGTGTTCATCAGCGGTGAAAGCGGCACGGGCAAAGAACTTGTGGCAAAGGGGATACATCTGCTCAGCAAAAGGAAGAACCTGCCGTTCTGCCCTGTCAACTGCTCGGCCTTTCCGAGCGCCCTGTTCGAGAGTGAATTTTTTGGCCATACCAAGGGCGCTTTCACCGGAGCTGTAAACGACCATAAGGGATTTCTCGAAATCAGCAACAACGGCACACTTTTCCTGGATGAAATATCAGAGATGCCTGTCGATCTGCAGGCTAAACTGCTGCGTGTGCTCGAAGACCGGAAATTCTCCAGGATAGGCAGTACCAAACTGATCGACACCGACGTGAGGATCATTGCTTCAACAAATCAGAATATACACAAGCTCCTCGACGACAAACATTTACGTAAAGACCTATTTTACCGGCTGAATGCTTTTGAGATATACATTCCCCCGCTGCGTGAGAGGCGCGAAGACATTCCCGAGCTGCTCCGGTTTTATGTGAACCATTACTCACTGAGGCTGAATAAAAAGTGCTGCTCCATTGATAAAAACGTGGAAACGATGCTGGTCAATTATGCATTTCCGGGCAATGTGAGGGAACTGCGTAACATCATTGAGCGTGCCCTCATCCTGTGCGATGATAATGTGTTGAAGCTGAGGCATTTTCCGGCGCTGAAGACGGGTAAAAAAATGTATTCGGCCGCCCAGGTTGATGGTATGACATTAAATCTGGAAGTCATCGAAAAAAATGCCATTACCAGTGCTTTGCGGCAGGCGAAAAACAACAAGGCAAAAGCTGCAAGGATGTTGAACATTTCGCGGCAGGCTCTCGACCGCCGGCTCGGAAGGCTGAACATTCAATCGGTATGAACCCAAGAGCAATCTCCAGACTCAAATTCCGTAGCGAGCTGCGGAAAATGTAACCAAACCACCTCACCGCCTGCAGACTATTCGCATCGCGGATATGTTTGTTTTTTTAAAAATAAATTTAGATAAATGTTTTCTATTAGTAAACTATTTTCTACTTTTGTAACATGTTTAACATTATCACCCGAAAAACATTATTGGATTATTGCAAAAGTTATCCTTTGGCAGCACTCGCATTACATGAGTGGTATTATGAGCTGAATCAATGCGACTTTAAAAACTTTAACGAGCTGAAAATGGTTTATGGCAATGCGAGCCTGGTTGCTGACGATAGGGTGGTATTTAATATCATGGGCAACAAGTACAGATTGGTGGTCAGGATTGTATTTGAATTCAAAGCCATCCAAATAAAATGGTTTGGCACCCATGCAGAATATGATAAATTAGATGTAACAAGTGCACATTTTAAAAAGAAGAAATCATGAATTTAAAAATTATCAGGTCAAAAAAAGAATATCAACAATACCTTTCCTGGGTAGATGAAATGTTTAATAAGAAAGTAACACCTAAAACACCTGAGGGAGAAAAACTTCAGGTTGTGCTGCTATTAATAAAGCAATATGAGGATCAACACTATCCTATTCCAAAACCAGATCCCATTGATGCCATAAAAAGTAAGATGCTTGATTTAGGGCTAAAGAACAAGTATTTTGTAGGTAAAGCAGGTTCAAAAGGATACGTATCTGCTATTTTAAATAAACGCAAGCCGCTTACACTTGAACTTGCCAGGTTGTTTCACGATGAATTAGGAATCCCGGCTGACATTTTATTGTCATAGTTGGCTTTTTGAATCCCACGACTAAAGTCGTGGGCTATTTAAATCGCGCATTTTATTCTAATCCCACGACTAAAGTCGTGGGCTATTTATATCGCGCATTTTATTCGAATCCCACGACTAAAGTCGTGGGCTATTTAAATCGCGCATTTTATTCGAATCCCACGACTAAAGTCGTGGGCTATTTATATCATGCATTCGCCTCCTGCCCGTAAATGGGCATTTAACCGTTTCCGGGCATATTTTTAATTTCTTTATAAGTACCTGTTAATCATCTCCTTTTTGAACTTCCTGAATAAACATGGACAGTTTTTCCATGAAAATTAACAGGTTCGATAGCCCTTCTTTATAGTGTTTCCTCCCTGTTAACCAATACGTTAAACATTCTGGTACGGGTATTGCCTTATAATGGCGCCTCCGGAGAGGAGGCACTTCATATCAGGTCACCCTTTAAAAAACAACCTGGTAAATCCAAAATCTGACAGCACCATCTTCTATCTTGGGTAGGAATATTCCGATGGAAATGGGTAACTTAAAAGCAAGTACCCAAAGCTTGCTTTTGCCTGAACGTAAAAATCACCTTACCCACTTTCCCCCTCTCTTGGAGGAGAGGGGGACGGGAGGTGAGGCTAATTAAAAATGTCCTATGAATGTCTTGTATTATCAAAACCAGAAGCCCATGTGTGAAGATGCCCGCGTGGAAATGGTTGAGTTTTTCGCCGGTATATCGATGAATTTATTTTTTGCCCTGACAACGCGCGATGTCATTGAAACTATAAATAACTACCCTATTGAGTGGGTCATCCTGTCAGTGAATGGCATTCAAGATTTCAGCATGATACGGTTGATAGAGGAGAGGCATAGTTGGATCAAGGTGATCGTCCTGGCCGAGAGAGAGCTGCTGAATGACGTATGGCTGCTGCGGAAGGAGAACCTCACCTTCATGCCCGCACCGCTCAGGCTCATGGATCTTAAAGAGAAGATGACAGCGTAATGCTGTAACCAATATTAATTAGTAACCCAAATCTATTCACACAAAAAAATCCTTTGAATAATTTATTACTTTCTCTTTTCGTGCTGTTTTTTTTAGCATCAGGTGTCGGGCCGGTAACTATGGCAGGGGCAATCCTGATGAATATAACTATGAGAAGTCATATAACAATTGAACCATCAACATAATCCAAAACAATTAACCAATAACCCTTGATACACAAGCCATGAAAAACTTTTACTTCCCATCTTCGTTCAGCAACATCCTTGCTGTTTTATTTTCCTCTGAAATTAAAAAACCCACAACCATAAAAACAACACTTAATCCCATTCACATGAAATCAGTAACTTTACCCACAGCAACCACCGTGTACCACACCACCGGCGCTCCGGTATATATTTTCGTGCTTATTTCAATTGCATTTTTACTCAGTTTAGGGATTCCAAATCATTCATTTTCCCAAAGCTGGTATGACGCAACCTGGCACTACCGCAAAAGCCACACCATCAATTCAGCGACTGGAGCAGGAACGAATTATCAAGTTATGATAACCGTTCATTATAGCGCTGGAGCCGATGCTGCCGGAAATGTTTATTGTAATAGTAAATGCAAAACCGATTTTGGGGATATACGGTTTACCGCTTCTGATGGTTCAACGCTATTAAGTTATTGGATGCAGTCTTCCGTGGCCAGCAACAACGCAGTTTTCTGGGTTAAGGTGTCGGCGGACCTCGGAAGTGCACAATCGATATATATTTATTACGGCAATTCAACCGCAACAACAACCAGCAGCGGCACGAACACCTTTATTAATTATGATGACGGATCTTCGACAACAGGGTGGACTATATCCGGTACTGCCGGAATGTCAAGTACACAAGGAGACCCTATAAATTCGCTATATGCCCAAACCCACGCCGCCGTCGGCGGCCAGAATTACATGTATAAGAATATCGGCACTGCTGGTTTCGGCACGAATACATTTACATCTTTTAATGTGTATACCGAAACCGGTAATCTGGGTAACTTTTATTATCGATGTAATCCAACTGGTGTAGGCCAGATGTACCGTATAGACACCAGGACAAGCAGCTATACGGGTTTTGCTATGACCCACGGATGGAATAAATGGGAGGCTCCTACCGGAACCACGGTTTCGACAGCTGGCACCTGGTACAGGTTTGGTATCGCCATTACATCAACCACTTCGTCAACACTGTATTATGATCTAACGAACAACTCGAATCCTGTTCTCGTTACTGTTTTAGGAACTTACACTTTAAATGACACCATCGGGACATATATTGCTCTCGGCGGGGACGCGTTAGGTGGTACTGTTAACACCTATTGGGATAACATAATCACCCGCAAGTATGTAAGCCCGGAGCCTGCGAATTCAAGTTGGGGAATCGAAGAAGCTTCTTATGTATGGACGCATACTACATCTACTGACTGGCAAATTGGAACCAACTGGAATCCTACAAGATCAAGCCCTGCGACAACTGACATTCTTCAATTTAATCTCGGTGGAAGTTTACCAGCAATAAATGTCCCTACTCAGATTATAGCGCAGTTGCTCCTTTCCAACAGTTCAACAGTGAATCTCACAGCCGCTGCTGCTGGCAACATACTCACGGTGAATAATGTTTTGACCACAACTGCTAATGATGTTCTTAATTTGGGCAGTGGGATTATACTTGGTGGCACTTTAACAACACTGACCAATAATGGAAAAATTCAAACATCTGTACCTACAGCAACCAGTGCTACACCAATACCCGCAAGTAAAACATGGGGAGGCACTGTAGAGTACAATGGGTCGGGTGCCCAAACGGCGGTTGGTGGAACATATTACAATCTCACTTTAAGTAACGCAGCCGGTGCCGTGCTTGGTATTGGACAGACAATTAATGGAACGTTGACGCTATCCAGTGGAAAAATTACCCTGGGCAACTACAACCTCACCCTTAACACCACCAATGCCATCGCAGGCTCTCCGGGTAGCAGCAATTACATCGTATATTCCGGTACAGGCAGGCTGGTAAAGAACATTCCAGGTACGATGGGATCAGATTATCTCTTCCCTATCGGAACGGCTTCCAATTACTCTCCCGCTACTTTCAGACTGGTCAGCGGTACTGTATCCGGCGCCAGCCTGACCATCAACCTTACCGAAGGAAAACAATCAAATATCCCCGTCAGTGCCCCGAACTATATCAACAGGTACTGGACCTATACCCCGGGGGGTACCTTCACCACCGCGAATTATAATGCCACCTTTACGTATCTCCAGGGAGATGTAATTGGCACCAATGAAGGCGCCATTGTGAGCGCCAAGTACGGCACCTCATGGACACAATATACCGCAACCGATGTAACTAACAACCTGCTGACCATAAACGGCGCAACTTCTTTCTCTGATTATACAGGCTATGGCGACCTTGCTGTAGCCCCGGCTGCTTCACCAAATCCAATCTGTTCGGGCAGTTCAACCACCGTCAGTGCCAATGCCACCGGCGGAAACGGTTCCTATAGCTATAGCTGGATTCCATCGCAGGGGAACGTAGCTTCGTTCAATGCCTCCCCCACTGCCACTACGGCCTATAGTGTGACTGTAACTGATGGCCTGGGAGCAACGGTGACCGGGTCAGTGGAGGTGACAGTGAATGAATTGCCCACCATTGAAGCTGGCCCAGACCAGACCGTGTGTGAGGACGTGACTGACGTAACCATGGCCGGGTACGACTACGACGGAGCTACCGGAGCTGATTGGTCCGGTGGCGCAGGCACATGGGCAGATGATGTCTATACACCTGCTGCTGCAGATATTGCGGCTGGTTCCGTGGTATTGACCTATACGACCAACACCGCAGCTCCTTGCGGTGAGGTAGA
>JAPLDP010000048.1 GCA_026391695.1 Bacteroidota bacterium | reverse complement strand
AAAACAATAAAGTCAATACTTAAAGCATTTTTATTTGGCACCACATTTTTACCAAAATTTCAAAATCCTTCTTTGTATAATATTAATTATCAATCATATGCACTTATTATTTGTGCGTTAACTGTAAAAGAAAAGTTAGATAGAATCTTCATATCTGACTTTTGCCAATACAAATAATCTTCCCAAGACTCGTCAACAAATATATATTTCATTGTTCAATAAGGTCTTTTTGAAACGACGAGCCTTTTTTTAATTTTTCTATTGCTGAATCTAATCTTCTCTCATTTGTCTTAGATGATAATTCATGATGGGTTGACCTTAGCGAATTATATTCATCTAAGGACATAATTACTACACCCGTGTCTTTACCTCTATTGATTATCAAGGTTTCAAAATTCTCAGTCACACGGTCAAGATACTTTTTAATATCTTTTCGAAAATCAGAAATCGTTGTTGTTAACATATCATTACTCCTTTCTGTACATATAAAAGTACAAATATAGGTACAAAAATTAAGAGTTTCAATTTTTAAGATATTTTTTTTACACAAACAAAATGATATTACACCTTACTTAATAAATATCTTCAATTTGATATATATGCAACTATCCATTTGCCCTTTTGGTATTTATCTTTTTTATTTGGTGGTGGGTGCTCAATCAACCGCTTTCAAATATAATGAATCTATCTATCATTGTGGGAGGGGTATTGTTGACATACCCCCTTGTTTGGCTCGGTAGGAAAATACTAGACCGACGCCAAACAATAGGCCGCGCCGTTTGGACAACGACGTTTGTACATTTTGGTCTGGGTTTTACATTTGGTGTTCCTATCGTTCGGGCGGTATCCACTTATAAAGATTGGTGTGGCTGGGTACTCTCAATACCATCTGTAATTGGCTTGGTTCTGGTTATTATTACTGGGGCAGCTTTTTTGCTGACAGTGATAAACCTTGCCTTAAAAGGATTCGGTGCGCCCTTTTTCATTGTGCTCAGTCGGAAATTGGTGTCAGATTGGATGTATGCCTGGACGCGCAATCCCATGGTGCTAGCAGGTCTATCTTTTTTCCTATCATTGGGAATCTGGTTTCAGTCAGCGCTATTTGTGCTCTGGGTACTCATCTTGTTTGCACCGGCATTGTTTTTTTTCGTGAAAGTGTATGAAGAACGAGAGCTGGAGATTCGATTTGGAGCATCCTACCTGGAGTACAAATCCAGAACGCCTATGTTGTTCCCAAGAAAACCAAGGGGTTGAACGATGCGTCGCCCAACAAGCGCGTCCAGCCGACCGCTGCGCTCACTGCGCTAACCTCGCGGCGGCTGACGCGTAACCCGTTAATCCATAAATTAATTCTTTTTTTTCTTTAAGCAATTGGGCATAACGGCTTGTTAACACCAATATTAATCCAGCGTTAGAAGTCTGTAAGAATGATGAATAGTAATTATCTCAACGATTTTATCAGAAAGAAGCCTATATATTATTCTGTAATTCCCTATAATCACCTCACGGATTCTTTCATTTCCGATTTCAGGTACAACTCTTCCGGATTTTGGATGTTTTTTTAAAATCTTAGCTCGGTCCCGTATCCTAATAATTTGAATCCGAGCATGTTTTAAAGAATCTTTCGAAATGTAATTATAAATATTCTCAAGATCTTCAGCAGCTTGAATTGTCCAAATTATTCGAGCCATTTATTGATTTTTTCATCAACTTCCTCTTCAGTCAGAACTTGACCTTTATCTGCCTGGTCAATTCCTTTTTCAATTTTTTCAAGAAGAAGAATGTGATCTAGAACCTCATCAATTGTCGCATTATCAGGAAGTTTCTGAATCCCAGTAATAATTTTCTCTTTGGTCAGCATATTCTCTTTTTCTACAAAGTTACTATAAAAGCAGATAATTTCTAAATTCCTTAATATTGGTGTTAACGTTTTCGCATATGGCCAGTGGCGGAGTTCAGGGCGCAAACTTGTCTAGGTACACTAAGCTGCCATTGGAAAGCTTCGATTAGCACCCCGCAATGCCCGCCATTGCTTATACGCGTTTGTTGCACTAAATCCCGTCCCGGGCTTAGCCCGGTGACGGGATAGCCTTTTTTCTTAGTATTAGTATAAAGTTTAATTAACCTAAATACTTTATACTATGGAAAAAGCTTCGTCTAAATTAAGAAAAAAAACGTTCACT
>JAPLDP010000047.1 GCA_026391695.1 Bacteroidota bacterium | reverse complement strand
AGGAGGTGATTTGAGAAGAATTAAGTACTTTCATGGTGCTGTTTTTTGGACAACACCAAATTAGGTGAAAATGCAGTAGCTGTAAGACATTGCCTAGCAAAGTTTTACAGCTTTTTATTAACAAGACCTGCGGATTTTAGGTTGTAACGCGTGTCGGATAAACAAAATAATTGCGCGATTGCCGATGGCCGATGTTCGAGGTGAGTGTAACCCTATATTAAGACAAGACAAAAATGATTCTTATCTTTGGAGGATGCAATGCATTGAACAGAGTCGTGGCGCATGGAACACTGCACACAGATCCCATTTATCTTCCAAATGATGATCAACAAAATATACGTTTACGCCGGATGAAACACAGCTTATGTTTTTTGATTCTTTTCCTGCTCGTAACTCTAGCCGGTTGTGATAAGGACAAATCAGTCACTACCGGCCTGTTGATGCTGGAAGGAGGAAAAACCTTTGCCGTCCCGACAGGAACTGCTGCCGATCAGTTTGTGCTGCAGAAATTTCCCGATGCCAGGATAAAGTACTTCAACAGCATTCTTGATTGCGCCATCGCGGTCAAATCCGGAAAGGCCGACGCAGCGGTCTACGACAAGCCCGTCCTGCAAAACATTGCAGCCAAGAATGATGGAATTGTTGTCCTTCCTGAAATGCTCTTCGATGATCAATACGGTTTTGCCGTTCAGCTTCAAAACAGGGAACTGAAAAAGGCTATTGATAAAGTGCTTGCCGAAATCAGATCGGATGGCACATACGACGACATGATGAAGCGCTGGTTCCCCGAAAAAGGAAATCCGGCACCCATGCCTGTTATAGAACTTAAAGGAACAAATGGCGTTTTAAGATTCGGCACTGCAGCTGTTACCGAACCTATGTCGTTTGTCGACGGCAATCAAAAAGTTGTCGGATTCGATGTGGAGTTCGCTTCTTATGTTGCAAAGAAACTGGACAAGCAGATCGACGTTGTGAACATGGAATTTGGAGCCATGCTTCCCGCGCTGATTGCCGGCAAGGTCGATATGATTGGCGCCGGACTCTCCATTACGGAAGAAAGGGCAAAGAAAGTGCTCTTCTCTGAGAGTTATTATCCTAGTGGCATCGCCGCTGCTGTCAGAGGTAAAACAGGGACAGGTAAAGTTGTTTCAGGCAAAAATTTAAGGACCGCTGACGACATCAAAGATAAGCGGATCGGCGTATTGCTCGGTTCTATCCACGACGCCTATGCAACTAAAACATATCCCGATGCTGAGATACTGCAGTATCAAAATGTTTCTGATCTGCTCACTGCCCTGATTGCAGAAAAGACGGATGTTGCATTTTTCGACCAGTCTGGCGTGCCGGAGATCTTCAAAGCCAATAAAAGCGTCGCGATGCTGACCAAAGATCTTTATTTCGCCGACATTGCCGCCGGCTTTAATAAGGAAAGTTCCGAACTGAGAGATCAATTTAATGCTTTCCTGAGTGAAATTAAATCCAACGGTGTATACGACGACATTGTCAGCCGGTGGATGGAAGAAGGAATAATGGAAATGCCCGGGATTAAATCGTCAGGGGTCAACGGAAACCTTATTGTCGGCGTCGTCAGCGACCTTGGGATGCCGAATTCACTTTATAAAGACGGAAAGCTTATAGGATTCGACATCGAGCTCGCATCGCGCTTTGCAGCTTATATTGGCAAAACGTTTGTCCCGACCGACATGACGTTCGGAAGCCTGATCGCCGCCATCTCAACACACAAGATCGACATCATTACCAGTTCGATGATGATCACCGAAGAGAGGAAGAAACAAATCAATTTCTCGGAACCTTATTATGCATCAGGTATCAGCGTGATCGCTTTGAAAAAGAATATCGCCGGTTACCGCGAAGATGAGGCCAAAACCGGCAAGGTGTCGTTTCTGAAGTCACTGTCAAACAGCATTCATGATAATCTTATCCTCGAGAACAGGTATCTGCTGATCATAAACGGATTAAAAATCACAGTCATAATTTCCCTCTTTGCAGCACTGATGGGCACCATACTTGGCGGACTGGTATGTTACATGAGGATGTCGAAAAGAAAGATACTCTCTGTCATAGCCGCTCTTTTCATAACCCTCATAAGGGGTACGCCGGTGCTGGTATTGCTGATGATCATCTTTTACATCATCTTCGCTTCGGTCAATATCAATCCCATACTCGTCGCCGTGATTGCGTTCGGGATCAACTTCGGTGCCTATGTTTCGGAGATGTTCAGGACATCCATCGAAAGCATCGACAGAGGTCAGAAGGAAGCAGGCATTGCCTCGGGCTTCACAAAAATCCAGACATTCATTCATATCATCATGCCGCAGGCTATGCGCATTGTGCTCCCGGTTTACAAGGGAGAGTTCATCTCGCTGGTGAAAATGACATCCATTGTCGGTTACATTGCCGTTCAGGATCTGACCAAGGCAAGCGATATTATCCGGAGCAGGACATTCGATGCTTTTTTCCCGCTGATCATGGCGGCCATCATCTATTTAATCATTGCCTGGCTGCTGACCTGGGCGCTGAGTCATGTTGAGATCTCAGTAGATCCGAAACGAAGACGCATAAAAAAAGCAGGGGAGGTCAGGGTATGATCAGGGTCAGACATCTTTCAAAACATTTTGGCGAACTTGTCGTCCTTAAAGACATTAACACCGACATCCGGCATGGCGAGATCGTCTCAATAATAGGTCCGTCGGGCACCGGCAAAAGTACCTTCCTGCGCTGCCTTAACCTGCTGGAAACGCCAACAGGCGGCAGCATCTTTATCGATGATGTTCCATTGCTCGATAAAAAAACAGACGTCCCGAAAATCCGTCAGAAGATGGGAATGGTCTTTCAATCGTTCAACCTTTACGCCCATCTCTCCGTCATGGAAAACCTGACCATCGGTCCGGTTAAATTACTGGGCAAGAGAAAAACTGAAGCGAATAAAAAAGCGATGGAACTCCTGAAAATTGTAGGGCTGGCCGAAAAAGCCAACAGCTTCCCTGACGAGCTATCAGGCGGACAGAAACAACGTGTCGCCATTGCACGATGCATGGCGATGGAACCTGAAATCCTGCTTTTTGACGAACCGACATCTGCCCTTGATCCGACAATGGTCAGCGAGGTGCTGGCTGTCATACGCCGCCTGGCAAAAGAGGGCATCACCATGGTGATCGTGACACATGAGATGGAATTTGCACGCAACATCTCGAACCGTGTCTTTTATATGGATGAAGGGTTGATCTATGAAGAAGGACCTCCGCAGCAGATATTCGAGAATCCTCAGAGAGAGAAGACAAAGGCCTTCATCCACCGAATCCGTAGCTTTCATTACCATATTACAAGCCGCGACTACGACCTCTATGCCCTTCAGGCCGAGATGGAAGCGTTCTGCGATAAGCACATGCTGTCGAAAAAGGGAAAGGAGTATGTCCTGCATATAGCCGAAGAGGTGCTGTGCCTGCAATCTGATTTCTCCGATATAAACCTGAGACTCTTTTATTCCGAAAAAGACGGCACTCTCGAACTGGTATGCGAAAGCACCGGAGCACCCGTAAACCCTCTGGAAGAAGGCGTGCTCGAAGACGACATCGGATTAAAGATGATCAAAGCCCGCTGCGAAAGCGTTGTCTATAATTACGGGAACGGAAAAAATATCCTTGTGCTGAGGATGAAAGGGGAGTAAATGGTCGTCGGTCGGCAGTCGGCATTAGCCAATTAGCTATTCGCTCTTCGCATCTCGCTCTTCGCTCTTCGTTCTTTTCAAGAATCCGAATAAATTCCAAATCCTAAAAATCCTAATCCAAACAATTCAACATTCAATTTTCAATTGTTTGAAATTTGACTTTTGTGATTTGGAATTTGTTTGGAATTTGAATGTTAATCTGTTGGAATTTATCCTGAAATAGACTTCAAGAATATATTTTAATGTTTTAAGGAAGGCAAAATAGGTCGTTATAACCTGACCCACCTGATAGGCACCAGGTGGTATTAATTCTCGTCAATAACTTGCTTAATTGTATTGATAAAATCTTCAACCAGATCCAGGTAAGGCAAAACCCTTTCCCTGTTAAAATCAAAAATATCATCATAATCAGCTTTTTGCCTCCATGTAAATAATTGAGAATATATCTTACCAAGTTCTTTTGGTAATATCCCTGTATTAATAAAATGCTTATTTAAAGCACTTTTAACACCATTGTGTGTATGGGCGTCAATACTGTTCTTATTCAGCAAGGCAATAACTGCATAAAATGAAGCATAATAAAGCCGGTTTATAGCTGAGTCCCATCTTTCCTCCCTGGCCAGAATTCTGGCATCTTCAAGGGTTTACTCAGCTCGTGTTAACCTGTAATCAATAAATTCCCTGTCTGGTTTTGTCATGCTCAACAATGCCTTCCCTGGTTATATTCACAAACAATGGTGTGATTTTGTAATTACTATACCAGTCTGATTTTGAATAAATAAGAGGGGATATGATCATTCCGGTCTCTAATTCGATTTCATATAAACTATCAATTATTTCCTTTTCCAGTGAAAACGGAACTTCATTCGTTTGCAATAATATTAACACATCCCAATCAGAATGCATATTGGAATCCCCACGGGCTTTTGATCCAAAGATTATTATATCCGATTCAGGATCAATTCGTTGGACAACTTCTTTAATTTTATCAGAAATGTCTGATCGAAAATTCATTGGCTAATTCTTTTAAACAAAATTAAGATTTTTCTTCTGATAAATCAATATTTTCGTTAATGGGCCATATTTATTCCCCAGTAGAACACGTATTTTTCATTTACTTTTTTGCGACTAAAAGTAACAAGAAAGTCTTTTTCAGGGCAAAGGTTTGAATAGATCAGGCTTTCTTTTCTGAACAAAACCGCCAGCGACGACATAAACCTAAAAATCCAAACCACAAGCACCAAATACCAAATAAATTCCAAATTTCAGACACTAAATACTAAATAAATCACAATACCCAAAACCCAAACTATTAAAAATTGAATCCTCTCCGAAAAGTGGTTATCAAAAACCAATATTGAGCTAAAGCCCTATATACCATCAATTTGCATTACCCTGGCCTTAAGGCCAGGGTAATTGATAACCAGTTAGTTACCGGACTTTAGTCCAAAACGATTACTTTTCGTAGTGGGCTTAATATTCAAACACAACTTCTAAAAATATGGAACCCTGTCTCCTTCGGGAACTCAGATCTCAAAATATAAGTTACCCATTTCTGTTCCATAAAGAAGTATTTATTGTATATTGCAACATAGTTTTCGTAAAACGATGTAATATGAAAAAAATATTTTTCTCACTTATTTTTATAGCCATTTCCATCCCAAAGATTTTGTTCTCTCAGTCATCAGCAATCGAATTGACTTTCACTGCTTCCATGAATAGTGAATATATCCGATTAGACAGTATTTATATCGAAAATTTAACCCAAAGCTGCGATACTATGCTTTATTGGCCTGATACAGTGTTAGTACTAGGTGCTAATGCCGTGGATGAAAAAAATATGTTCACAAACACCCATTTCAAAGTGTTCCGGAACTTTCCGAATCCTGCCGATGGTCAAACTTCACTAATGATTTATGTACCTGATGAAGGCCTGGTGGAGCTTTATATTACAGATATATTTGGAAGGACATTAGCTACAATGAAGCAAAAATTTTGTGCAGGTCATCATAAAGTCATATTTTTCACAGGGAGAGAGGAAATATATATCTTTTCGGCCGTCTGGAACTCCATTACCATCGGCATACCTATTGTAAATCTTAACTTTAGCCTGCGAAATAGCTGTAAATTAGAATATGGAGGATTAGAAGGAGCTCCGGTAATTTTGAGATCCCAACTGGAAGTAAAAAAGTTTATGTACTCTATTGGTGATCAGTTATTGATGATGGGTTATACCGGAACCCTGGAGTCGGGGATGGCTGCCAGCCCCTTGTCCGATGTGACTTATATTTTTCAATTTGCCACCCATGTACCTTGTCCGGGTTTGCCGGCAATTACTTATGAGGACCAGGTATACAATACCGTACAGATTTTTAGCCAATGTTGGATGAAAGAAAACCTGAATGTAGGGATTATGATACCTGATAATGAAACGATGGAAAATAATGGCGTCATTGAAAAGTATTGTTACGGCAATAATCAGGATAATTGTGATATATATGGTGGTTTATATAGGTGGGATGAAGTTATGCAATATACCACCACTGGTGGGATACAGGGTATCTGTCCGGCAGGCTGGCACATCCCCACAGATGCGGATTGGAAAGTATTAGAAGGTTTCGCAGATAGTTATTATGGCGCAGGTGATCCTGTTTGGGATATTTTGGGTTGGCGTGGATTTGATTGTGGGAAAAACCTGAAATCATTGACCGGCTGGTTTAATGGTCAAAACGGGACTGACCTCTTTGGATTTACAAGCCTTCCAGGTGGCTATTGGTCAGGAGAAATGTCGTTTGTTGATCTTTTTCAGACAACTAAATACTGGACTTCCTCAACGTACGACAATATATATCCCATATTAAGAGGTATATTTTACTATGGTCCCGATATGTACCATGGTTATAACGTTGCACCGGCTGCTTATATGGTAAGGTGTCTTAAGGATAATTAATGTCATTTCCTTCAGTCCTTGAGCCGGATTTAGGTCGCCGGGAAGGCCATTCTCGATTTTTACTCATGTATTTGCTTGAATAATAGGGTATTCGTGAGCTCGGTTCGCTCGGTTCTTTGCTTCTCTTTTTTGTTTAGCAGACAAAAAAAGAAGAAAATTAATCATCAATAAAGCCCGCATAATAACGATCTCATTCTTTTTTGAGACCTGAAAAATCCACTATCAAAAAGATGTATCGCCCCGACATGCTCTCATTTATATTGCCCTGCAATTTTTCTATTGAATATCTTCCATAGGGGGCTGGGAGGAGGAGATTGGACGATAGACGATCGCCGATGTTCGATGTGGGTGTAACCCGATTTTAGACAAGACAATAAAATATTGCGTAGTTTTGACTGACATATTGAAATCACTAGTCTTATTAATAATTTAATCCTTAATTCATGAATTTTACCGCTAAGCAGATCGCAGAACTGATCAATGGGATTGTGGAAGGCAATCCGGATGTTAGCATTCATAAAGTATCGAAAATAGAGGAGGGAGAACCCGGTTCCATCTCTTTCCTTTCGAATCCGCTTTATACGCAATACATCTACAAAACAGGCGCCTCCATTGTCATTGTCAATAGCTCATTCGTTCCTGAACATCCCATAACGAGTACACTCATCAGGGTTGAAAGTGCGGAAGTCGCTTTTGGCAAGCTATTGGGACTCTATAACAAAATAAAAAACAACAAGACAGGCATTTCAAAACAATGTTATATAGCTGAAACTGCCAATCTGGGCGATAATTTATATGTGGGTGAATTTGCCTATATCGGCGAAAACACCGTCATCGGAAATAATGTAAAAATTCATCCGCAGGTTTACATCGGCGACAATACAACCGTGGGTGAAAACACGATTCTGTTTCCCGGCGTGAAAATCTATTCCGATAACATCATCGGGAAGAACTGCATTTTTCACGCGGGTGTGGTCATTGGAAGTGATGGATTCAGGTTTGCACCACAAAATGAAGGAGATAAAAAAATACCACAGATTGGAAATGTGATCATCGAGGATGACGTGGAGATGGGCGCCAACTGTGCCATCGACAGGGCAACTTTGGGTTCCACCATTATTCGTAAGGGGGTGAAATTTGATAACCTGATCCACATTGCCCACAATTGTGAGATAGGAGAGAATACCTATATTGCTGCTGCAACAGGGATCGCCGGGTCATGTAAGGTGGGCAAAAACTGCCTGATCAGCGGGCATGTCGCCATTGCCCCGCATCTCACCATTGCCGATGGTACCATGATAGGTGGCGCAACCGGTGTATCAGGAAGCCTGACTAAACCCGGGCTGACCTATCTCGGATCGCCTGCAATGGAGGTCCATAAGTTCAGAAGATCGGTCGCATGTTTCCGGAACTTTCCGGCAATAGTTGAACGCATAGATAAATTGGAGAAAGAAAGAAAGGAATAATTTGAAAATTAGTCAATTAGTCGATTAGTCAATTTGGCTGTAAGAGATAGCGGCTTGCTCCAGATACTCTCTCATGTGTCCTTAGCTTCAAAAATCAATTCGCCTTCTACTTCGCCTTACACTTCGCCTTCTACCTCGAATGCTCGATATTCGATATTCAAAACGCTCGCACCTGACAGATAATGATCATTTACAGATCTGGTTATATACTTCGATAACCAGGAGGAAATTCTTGAATTTTTTAAGGTCGGGATTCTTATCGATTTCCTCAGTGATACCAAGGCAATCGCCGAACAGGGCAGGCCAAAGCAATTCAAAGTTGCCTTTGTCAACCTTTATAAATCCCACTCCCTCCTTTTCCACATAGTAACTTGAATACCAGCTCCTCGACTCAATATATCTGGTTGTTACTTTGTAAGATGGCCCAATAACTAATCCTTCATCCGACGAATAGTGGAATGATATTCCATCAATTTTTGAGCTTGTTTCGATCCTTGCATTTGAATGAATCAGACTGCTGCGGTTTTGGAATACATTGATCTTGCCTCCCGAAAATCTGTTCATGAATACCATAATCCCTTTTTTGGGGGAGGGCCTGCATTCATAAATATCCCAGAAATGAGAAGTCGGGATTAATGATTGAGAATCATCATCATAATTGTACCAGTTCCATTCTATTCCGAGTCCTGAAATTTCACCAGCATTATAAAGGGTTTTTACCCCGTCTGGTCCAAAAAACTTGATCCGGGACATAAAATTTTCTGTGAGCTTAGAATAGGCAATCTTTCCGGGTATAGTGTCTCCTGTATTTAAAATGATAAATCCATCTTGTGGTATCAATGAAACCATTCCACTCATCTGACTCTGTCCGGATACATTCAGGGATATTCCCGGTATTAAAGCGAGCACGAAAATGCATGGCCGAAAAATAGTAATAATCTTTTTCATGGTTTGTTTATTTGATTTTTTCTGATGAAAGCTCTAATTTTTCTTTATGGAATATTTTCTCAGTTTGTCTTTGTTTCTATTATAATCATCAAAACTCCCATTTATAGGAATTTTTACTTTGATTGACCCAATCAAAGCACCTATACCAGCTCCGCCAATTGCAAGTGGGATACCATACATCAGAGCTTTTTCTTCAGCCGTAAACCAACTATAAGTATACCCCATAAAGTTCTCTTTTGGATCATCTCCTGATATAAATCCAATCAACCCACCGATAGCAAATCCTGTAAGTGCCCCAAGAAAAATTCCTATTCCAATATTGCCGTTTCTTCTGGTTTTGATTGTCTCAATATTATTTATTTGAAAATTTGAAATCTCAAATTTTCCAGAAGAATAATCCTGTTTTACCAGAGAATTCGAAAGTGATATTGAAGAATCTTTAATTTCGTACAAAACGCCCTTTGTTATAAATAGTTCATTATACGAAGAGACCCAGGTCCTGTAGATTTTGATTTTTTGAATAGTATCCTGTGCATTTAAGGAACTTAGAAAACACAAGACCATTAATGCGATTAGATTTAGAGTTTTCATAATATTATGTGTTTAGGTTATAGTTGATTATGCGGATAAAGGTAAGCAGGATATACCGGTTTCGGATGGCGGTTTTTGCGGCTTAGGTATTGAATGATTGTAAATTCTGCGGTTAGATGCTATACGTGTTGTGATTTTATTAATAGCTCAGGAATGCTACAAGAACACGGAGCCGTATTTGCAGGATCTGCTAATAATAGCTGTGGAAGTGGGATTTATTGAAAAAGATTTTTGAAAACCTTTTCCACCAAAAGGTCGCCCCTATCCGGACTGGAAAAAAATTAGACAATTTGAAAATTAGATAATTTGAAAATTAGTCGATTAGTCGATGTGACTTCATTAGTTTGCAATCAGCACTAAGAGCTCATGTCAGGTACCATTCGACTTCAAAATTTATTTCGCCCTCGCCTTCGCCTTCCAGTTCTACTTCTCCTGCTTGCGCAGGGGCGGGCCACTTCGAATGTTCGTCTGTTGGATATTCAAAACGCTCGCACCTGCATTACACATTCCTCAGAAGGGTAAATCATCTGGCTCCTCCGCTTTTAAATTGAACGGACCTTCAGGCAGAACATCCGGCTCTTCCGGTGAAACAGGCTCTGCTTTAATGACTTTCCAGGCTCTGACATCGGTATACCACCGGCCATTGTACTCGCGGCTTTCCAGATCGATGGATACGGTTACTGCGGATCCTTCAGCTAAATTAAACTGCTCGATTTTATCACCCCATACCGAAATACAAACTTTTTTAGGGAATTGGGCATTTGTTTCAAGGATGAATTCCTGCTTCTTCCATTCACCGCTTTTCCCTTGTCCGGTTTGTAAGGGGAGCATTTTGATGACTCTTCCTGTTAATTCCATATCATTCATATTTGAGGGAACAAAGCTAATGAAAAAGAGATTGTTTTAAAAGTGTTTGAAAATTGCTTTTCTGGCTTTGTGTTACTTTGTGTATCCTTTGTGACTCTTTGTGTTTCAATTAATTAGATTAACCACGGAGGAACACGGAGGTAATCACCAAGGGATACAGAGGACTTTTGAGACAGCCTCATCCCCTTTTAACTTTTAGGGTTTAAAATTAAATCGATAATGAAAACCCAGTCCAATAGTGTATTCCCATATCGGCTCATAATTGTATACATTATTATAAAAAAATTTTGGTTTTCCTGCAGTAAAATTTCCTATGATCTCAAACCTTTGTTTAACAGGGATCAGTGCATAGATATAGAAACCCATGAAGGTTGACTCCCTCTTCCCTAAGGCGATGCCACCTTCGACAGCCAGATCCGTCTTAAGGTTAAAATTTGTTCCAATCCCTACATGATGTTTAAAGCTGAAAGGAGAAATTGCACCGTTTTGAGCAAACCTGTAAACCAGATTAAATAATCGGGGTCCAAAAGAAATATTACCCTGAGGACATAATTTGATTCTATAAAGTTCACCCGACCTGACGATATCCACCCACCACCCGTGAGGAATATTTTCTCTTTTCCAGGAATAGCCAAAATTGCCATATGTAATACTCATCCCGAAACCGAAATATTTCCAATTGTTGAATTGTATATATGGTTCAATACCATAAATCGTGTGTGAACCGGTTTCAATCTCCGGTATTGGCTCTGTGATATTTCCATAAAATGTGCGGATACCCATCTGAAACTGTTTAAATTCACCACGACGGATAGTATGAGAAATCCCAGGTCCGCCCATAAAGTAACTGTGCTTATAAAATTCTGCACCAATTAAACTATAATATCCACAATCACCGCTGCTTATAAATTCATTAATTTCCACGACATTATCGAATCTGCCAAACCGTGTATCCACTCCAATGGTCGTATAGGAAGATTTCTCCTTTTTTGTTTTCTGCTCCACTTTCTGGCCTACAAACACGAAATAAACTAAAAAGGCGGCCAGTGGCACCCATCTCAGTTCAGCCAATGTTAGGCTCCGGTACCATTGCCATGCTACAATGAAAAATACAAGAATCAGGATTATCAGAAGTGTCAAATATTCCATATTGTCAAACCAGTTCCTGCCCAGCCAGAAAACGAAGATGAAAAGGATAAAAAAGAGCAGAATCCTGATTTTATTATCCCTGTAAATGTCCGTTTTGTGAACTGACCGGTATATCCGTTTGCGGATAAACATAACACTCGCCAATATCAGGATAATCGCCAGCAGTATCCATTGAAGATATTTGAGTCCGTGAAATACCTCTCCATAAAACAGGTTGGAACGGGGATCCCTCAGAAACTCATAAAGAAACCGGCCGATTGCATAAAGCAGTATGGTAAAGAGAAACCTATTCCCAGGCACAGTCCATCTTTTTCGTGTCAGGTAAATGACAAAAGCAATGGAAAGACAAAACAGGATATCGTACAGCTGGGTGGGATGAACCGGCAGAGAGGTAATGTCACCCAGCTGGATCAACCCCTGTTCCATGTGGGATTGATAGGCATACGAATGGATACCGTACTCTATTCCCCAGGGAAGGTTTGTGGGTTTTCCAAAACAGCACCCGGCCATCAGGCAGCCAACCCGTTGTATAGCCATCATCACCGGAAAAGCAATAGCCATGCTGTCAAGGACAGAATGACGGATTCTAAACCAGTACTTTGCCAGTCCAAGACCAAACAGCACTCCGGCGATCCCACCAAGAATTGTTTTGCCCCTGGCTGGAGGCAGATTTAAATTCTCAAGGATATACCTCCAGTCATCTGATGAGTAAGTCAGAAGTTTATTCCCAAGAATGAAAAAGAGTGTCGCAGAGGATAGGACCAAAAGCCAAGTATCCCTCTGGTATTTCCTGCGGAACCCGTCATAAATGAAAATACTGGCGGCACAAAAGAAAGCCAGAAAATAAAACAAAGAAAAGTAAAAACCTCCTTGTTCGGTTGAGATAGTAAATAGTGATTCCATTGCTCAAAAATTTTAGGTTTTGATTATGTGGTATAACATTTCATTTGTAATCATAAAGTTACGATCCCTGTATGACGATATAAAACTGGATAATGCAAAGCGGTCTTTTAAGTTGCAGATTTTACGACAACATCAGGGAAAGGTATTTTGCTCTTCTCAATATTTACTGAATCCACCATTCAAATGATCTTGATTTGCGAAAGTTGCATAAAGATTCCCTAATGTTGGAGTGCATTTGCGATGCATGCCGAATAATTGCGCTTTGAAACGTGGAAGATTTACCATGTACGCACACAAACAAAAAGAGGTTGTCTCAAAAGCCCTTGGTGAATTCTAAGACAAAGTCAGAGAAGCAATTTTCAATCACTTTCGAGACAGCCTCTTTTTACTTATTTTTGTAATCAGCAGATTAATACATACGACCAGATTTAATTCAATGTCAAAAAACCTTTACATCGTTGCGGCAGAAGCCGATTCGGGGAAATCGCTGATTGTCCTCGGCATCATGGATATCCTTTCACGGAACATCAAAAAAGTGGGATTTTTCAGACCATTGATCGATGCCGGCCAACAGAAAGATCATGATATCGAATTGGTTACACGTCTTTATAATCTTCATCTGGATTATGATTCGATGTATGGCCTGAACACCAATGAAGCCTTCGACCTGATACAGGCCAACGACATGGATACGCTGTACACAAGGATATTAAATAAATACAAGAAGGTGGAGGCGACGTGTGATTTCATTTTATGCGAGGGTACCGATTATACCTCATCTCTCAAGGCTTTCGAATTTGACTTCAATGCCCGCCTGGCCAATAATCTTGGAGCGCCTGTACTGGCCGTGGTGAACGGTCATGGGAAAAGTGTAACGGATATCGCCGACACGATACAGGTTTTTAAAGGGGTGCTGATGCGCGAAAAATGCGCATTCATGGGTTTATTCGTCAACAGGGCGAAAATCGTTGATGTAAAATCCATTATCGAAGTGCTGGACAAATTCAAAATCGAGGAAGAAATCGATTTTGTCATACCCGAACAGGAGTTGCTGCAAAAGCTTTCCATCCGGCAGATAGCTTTTGCCCTCAACGCTGAGCGGATTTATGGCGCTGACGACATCCTGAATTTCGACGTCATCGACTTCAAAGTCGGCGCCATGAGCATCGAGAATATCCTGAAGTATACCAGCAATGGCACCCTGGTGATCACACCCAGCGACAGGTCGGATATCATCATCGGGCTGTTTATGACACTGTTATCCGACAGCTTTCCGAAGATTTCCGGCATTATCCTCACCGGCGGTCATCCACCTAACAGCGATGTGATGCGGCTCATACGCGGCATCAAAAAACTACCCGTCGCTGTTTTCAAGGTCGACACCGACACCTATGTCACAGCCATGAATGTCAGCAAAATAAAGCCATTGCTGTCGCATGACAACGACAGGCGGATAGCCATAGCCCTGGGCCACTTTGAAGCAAATGTCGACACAGCCAGGTTAAAGGAGAAGATAGCCATCACCCGGTCGAGTGTGATGACGCCCATCATGTTCGAGTATGAGCTGTATGAGCGTGCACGGTCCAACCGCCAGCATATTGTGCTGCCAGAATCCACGGATGAACGCATCCTGAGAGCTGCCGAGATCCTGCTCCGCCGTAATGCCGTCGACATCACCCTGCTGGGCAATGAACAGGAGATAGCCAAAAAGACAGCATCACTTCATATCAAGCTGAATGGGGCCAACATCATCGATCCCTATGACAATGACCTCATCAATGATTATGCATTCACCTATTATAACCTGCGGAAAAATAAAGGGGTGACCAAAGAAGGCGCTATTGACATTATGCGCGATGTGAGCTACCTGGGTACCATGATGGTTTATAAGGGCCATGCCGATGGCATGGTGTCGGGAGCGGCACATACTACCCAGCATACCATCAGGCCGGCCTTTGAATTCATCAAAACCAAGCCGGGCTTTTCCATCGTCTCCAGCTCCTTCTTCATGTGCTTTGAAGACCGTGTGCTGGTGTATGCTGACTGTGCCGTGAATCCGAATCCCAACTCAGAGCAGCTGGCCGACATAGCCATCAGCTCGGCCGACACGGCAATGATGTTTGGCATAGAACCATTGGTGGCTATGCTGTCGTATTCCACCGGTGAGTCGGGCAAAGGCGAGGAGGTTGAAAAGGTGCGCAAGGCAACGGAGATAGCACGTAGCCGCCGCCCCGACCTGAAAATCGAAGGACCCATCCAGTATGATGCAGCCATTGATGAAACGGTGGCCAGGCAGAAGATGCCCGGCAGCGAAGTGGCAGGACATGCAACGGTGTTCATCTTCCCCGACCTCAACACAGGCAACAACACCTATAAAGCTGTACAGAGAGCTTCCGGCGCCGTGGCCGTGGGCCCTGTGCTGCAGGGACTCAACAAACCTGTCAATGACCTCAGCCGCGGCTGTACCGTTAAAGATATTGTGAATACGGTGATGATCACCGCCATTCAGGCTCAGATGGCGAAGAAGAAGTAGAGGAACAACCATTTCACTGTCGTTGTAGACAGTAGCGTTTAAAAGAAAGTACCCAACGAAAAAGACAGCTTGTATTTTCGGTCATTCAAAACAGCCTCAGGCCGATAGCCGTATGCCGATACGGGTTTCGTAAACGAATACCGTATACCGTAAATCCCATCTACTAAATGTCTGCCAAATGGAAGCAAATCTGTCAGCCAGCTGCCTCCGAATATGTTTCAACGCGGCCTTCTTTCAGGTGTATCCTGATAGTCCCATAACCATTTGCCAGAGGACTATGTGTGACCATGATAATGGTAATACCTTTTTGCCGGTTAATATCCCGGAGAAAATCCAGGATCTCGATAGCGAGAACGGGATCGAGGTTGCCTGTTGGCTCATCGGCAAATATGATTGATGGCTTATTGACAATGGCGCGTGCGATGGCCACACGCTGTTGCTGGCCGGCCGACAATTCACGTGGTAAATGGTACAGCCGGTCTTCAAGGCCGACCATTTCCATCACCGCTGTGGCGAGGGCCACCTGCTTATCAGCAGATATTTTTTGCAAGGCCAGCGGAATCATCACATTACGAATAGCTGAAAGATATGGGATAAGTGAAAAATTCTGCATGATGAAACCCACCTCATTTCTGCGGAAATATGCCAACTCCCGGTCTTTAGCTTTTTCCAATGACTGATCTTTAAACTGAATCTTCCCTGATGTCGCCCGTATTAATCCGCTCATCGCCAGCAGCAAGGTTGTCTTACCTGATCCTGATGGACCTGTAATCGTTACAAATGAACCTTCCTTAACCGAGAAGGAAACATCTTTCAGTGCATCCACCACGCTGTTACGGAGGTGATACTGTTTTGATAAATTACTGATTTCAAGAAACATGACTATTCCTCCTGGATATTTGAAAAAGGCTCAAACCGCGAAGCGACATAAGCAGGGATTATTGCTCCAAGGAGAGAGATCAGGATAGACAGCAGCACCGACCATATTAGCAGAATCGGAATAGGCTGCACGGTTATGCTGGCTAACGGAGGCCCTAACACCGATGCGACCACCGAACCCAAAAGAAACCCCAAAATACCGCCTGTTATGCCCATCAACGCAGCCTTGTAAAGCAGCAGGTTATAAATGTACGACCGTGGATAACCTATCATGCGCAGTGTCCCGATTTCCTTTTTCCTCTGGTTGACATTGGCCCACATTGAATTTCCGATGGAAATGCCACCGACCACCAGGATAATAATCAGGAAAATAAGGGAAATCTGGTCCATGAGTTTATTGGTCTTGATTTGTGTTGAAACGATCTGCCCGATGGTGGTCACCTTTGTATCGGGTAGAATGTTGCGCAATTTACCGAGTAATCCATCGGAGATGGCATTACAGCATCCCATGATTTCAATAGCGCTCACCTGTTCGCCGGTACCCAGCAGATCTTGTGCCGCCTGCAGATGTATGAAAATACGGTCATCATCAATGGTTCCGGTTTCGCCAAGGATTTTGGCGACCGCAAACCGGGTATCCATAATAGTTATGCTATCACCTTCTTTCAGGTTTAATTTCATGGCTATCGAAGAGCCCGCCAGACAATCGGAAATCCTGAGTGAATCCACTGATTTCCTCTGAAGTTTTTCATCTTTGTAACCCAATGATTCGTTTACAGGATTTGGCCCACAGGCAGCCTGTAGCTCGCTGCCCATCAGCCCTGACGTTTGCCATATTGGTTTGGAGGCCAGTTCATTTTTGGGAAGTATTCCCGTAAGGACAACTTTTTCATTGCCAATAGCTACCCTGCGCGTCAGCTTGGGAGACAAATTATCCACGCCGGGTAATGTGGAGGTGACAATACGTTCCACATAATCTTCAGGAAATGTGGGGGCATCCACATCTGCCGAATAATAGTTGTCAACACTTGCTCCCTGCGGCAGAACCAGTATGTTTGCTCCGAGATTGTCGAGGTTTATCGACACTGCCTTTTCTGATACAACGGAAATGGAACGTATGCCGACAATGATACCGATACCAAGTGTAATTGCCAATATACCCGATATCAGCTGTGACTTCCGCTGCCACATTTCCAATAAAACGATCTTGAAAATATTCATAATTGATATGCTCGTATTTATTTCCCGCAACTTTTTTTACTGCTTCCGGGACAACAACCGCTCATGACTTTTTTAGCCGAATTGGCTAAAATGGTAGCGTCTGCCGGTCCATAATAGGTTCCTGTAATCTGACCGGCCGTATTAATCACCACAGTGGCAGTTGTAGCTGACACCGTATTGACACCCAGTTGATTAATAAATTCCATTTCTTTACTGTCATCAAGATCCATTTGAACGATTTTCGCATTATTTCCCATTTGAGTCAGGGCAGATTTGCAGCTTTCTAGACTTTTTACCTGATCTGTGAATGACTTTTTTGAGACGATAACGAATACGGGCATTTTATTGTTGATGGCCACCAACACCTCATCTTTTTTGGGTGATGGAAGGAGTTTAAGAAGATTCTCGGCCGTGGCATTGTCGAGCTGGTAGCCTCCGACGGCAACACCACCCGGGGAAATGACTAAAATCAATGGAGGGGCAACGCCGGCAATGCCGAATTTCGAAACCAAATCCTTATTGGCTTGGTCATCACGGTTCATCTTTATGACCGCTGAATTGTTTTTCAGCTTATTGGCCTGAACAGCAACTGCGATAGCCTTTTCATTATCGGCGGCCACTGCGCCGGTGACCACCAGAAAAACGACTTTACCTTCATTCCTGGCTTTGTCGAGCTCTGACTGTACCGCTGAGATAATGGTTTCTGTAAGATTCAGGGCAGGTAGGTCAACATTCACCTGGGTCGGTTCCGGAAATAAAAACCGGGCCGTATTACCGGAAGCTGAAAAATAAGGAAATGCCGTGGTCAATAATCCGGACATCAGCAAAAAACCGATGTATTTAGTTGAAATTAAACAAGTTTTCATTTTTTAAGGTTTATATCATTAATATCAAATTCAGCACTCACATTGGAATGTACTGATCGTTTTTTTAAAGAAGTTGTCGTATTGTTCTTTGATTTTTTGTAATTTATTCATATCCAGACAATAATGAATTTTTAATCCATCAATGGTACCTTTAATGATGCCGAGTGTTTTCAGCTCTTTCAAATGCTGGGATACAGTGGGCCGGCTGATGGGTAAAAAATCGGAAATGTTGCCTGCCTTAATTTCCTTTTTTTCGGCCAGAAGCTGAATAATGGCAATTCTGGCAGGATGAGAAAAGATCTTTCCATGAAGCGCAAGCTCTTTCTGGTACTGGTTAAACTCTTCAAATTTATTATTCGTCATAAAATCTAATGTTGAACGTTGCAAACATACGACATTAAATTGAAATAAAAAAATTTTGCGGAAAAAAGCTGAAATCCACAGGCAGGAAAAAATTTTTAAGTTTAGTAGATTACCTTTTGCAGATTTCCTGATTAAACACTACTACCCTTCCTATGTTCGCATTAACATGATTTAACTGCGAACTATGAAAAATTTCACCCTGACTTTAACAGCTATGCTTCTGACTGTCTTCTACTTAGCCGGACAGATGCCGAGGGAACTCTCCCTGCAGTCGACCATTAGAGACAAGGATGGTCAAATTATCCCGAAACAGACCGTCTCCATCAAAATCACCATCAGGGAAGCCGGAATTGATGGTTCTGTCGTTTACACTGAGCTTCATCATCCGCTGACTGATGCACACGGAATGGTTAACCTGGTGATTGGCCAGGGCAGCCTGTTAACGGGTGATTATTCCTCAATTGATCCTGCCAAATGTCATATCATCAAAACCACCTGCAATACGCCACAGGGAACTGCCTGCGTGCTTTATGGCACATCACAGGTATTGAGTTACAGGTACTCAACTGCAGTTCCTGCAGATAATACCGCCATCGAGGATTTATCTTTAGTGGATAACATGTATGAAACTGCCGGCATAATGATTCTTGCTCCACCTGACCTGACTGAAGAGTGGATGTTTGAGACCACAAAGATTGATCCTTCAGAGAAGAAATAAAATATCATCCGTTTAATCATAATTTCAGGTTGGGGACACCGGTAAACGGTGTTCGTTGACGAAAGCCGCTTTTATGTATTCGGCAATATAGTCTTCAGAATAAATAGTCATTTTTCTTATCTTTGGCCATCTCATCCAAACCTTAATGCATGCTGACTTCTAAAAAGCTTCTTCAGTGGTTCCTGATCTCGCTGACGCTGGCCATCGTGATCCACGTGGTGAATCATTATACAGCTATCAACTTGCCCATAGGTATTCTCATCGCCCTTCGCTGGATTCCTCTGATCTTTTATTTGCTCTACGCCACCAAAAAGAAAAAGCTTACGACCTGGATTTTTGTCAGCATGCTGATGGGCGTGGAATTCGGCTATGATGTTCCGGTGATAGCAAAGGAGTTGAATATTGTGAGCCAGATATTCATTCACCTGGTGAAGACCATTATTGCGCCGTTGCTTTTCGGCACGCTGGTGACCGGCATTGCTGGTCATGCCACGCTGAAGCAGGTAGGACGCATGGGCTGGAAGTCGCTGGTTTATTTCGAGGTGGTATCCACAATAGCTCTTTTCATTGGCCTGGCAGCCATCAACATCAGCGGCGCCGGCATAGGGGTGCAGGTGCCTGCTGAGATGACACAGGGTGCGCTGCCTGAAGTGACCAGTCAGGATGCCCGTGATGTCATCCTCCACATCTTCCCCGAGAATATCGCCAAGGCCATTGCCGAAGGGCAGGTTCTGCAGATCGTCGTCTTCAGCATCCTGTTTGGCATCGCAGTGGCTATGGTGAAGGAGCAGTTCCGCTCGCCTGTGCTGCGCTTCACCGAGGCTTTGTCGGTGGTGATGTTTAAGTTCACCAACATGGTCATGCTCTTTGCTCCTGTTGCTGTATTTTCGGCTATGGCTTATAGCGTTGGTCATATGGGTCTGAATGTCCTGCTAAATCTATTCGAGCTGCTGGCTACGCTGTATGTGGCACTGCTTATTTTTCTACTCTGTGTTCTGCTGCCCATCATCTTATTTCTGAAGATACCGCTTCGTAAATTTATCAGGGCGGTGGCTGAGCCGGCAACGATAGCTTTTGCCACTACCAGCAGTGAATCGGCGTTGCCGCGGGCAATGGAGAACATGGAGGAATTCGGCATACCACGCAAAATCGTCGCATTTGTGATCCCTACAGGTTACAGCTTCAACCTCGACGGCACTGCGCTATACCTGGCTATGGCGTCAATTTTTTTAGCCAATATGGCTGGTGTGCACCTCTCCTTTCAGACACAGATCGTCATGATGCTCACCCTGATGCTCACCAGCAAAGGTGTTGCTGCTGTGCCGCGAGCCTCGCTGGTGATCCTGCTGGGCACGGCCGCCAGCTTTGGACTTCCTACATGGCCGATATTCATCATCCTGGGCATCGATGAGCTAATGGATATGGCCCGCACTGGCGTCAATGTCATTGGGAACTGCCTGGCTACAGTCGTCATCGCCAAATGGGAAGGGGAATACCAGGTGAACGCACGTTCACAAACGCCACCTGGTAATTCGCTGGTAAAGTAAGGAGAAATGGACGGATGATGATGATTTAGATTTAAAGTATTCCTGTCTCATTGCGACATTGGACGCACAGGCTGTGATTTTGAGACAGCCTTCAGGCTGGCGTCATAAGTATTTAATATTTCATGCTTCATATTTCATGCTTAATAATCTGAATTATTTTAATTGACGCTCTATAGCCTTTTGTGCAGCCAATTCACCCTCTTTAATGATATCTTTTGCTTGTAAAAATCGTACGTGCCAAATGAATGTCTTGAAATGTTAATTAACAGGTCAGGTTGGTGTTTTTCAAGAGTCAGTAATGAAATTTTATGCAACATCAGGCTGATGCTTCTATTGGTTAAATTAAAAATACCTATATGGTCTGTTTTATTTCTTGGAATAGTCGTATTCAGTTTATTACGTATCATTTTGATTTGCTCGAAATACCTATTATACAATAGTTTTTCTTCAGTTACTTTCCTTTTTTCATAGGGTATCTGTGCGTTTACATCCACTACAACCAGCAAATCATCTGTTTGCCGCTTAACACGGTCGATTGGAATAGGATTTAATACACCGCCATCCACAAAATAATTATCTCCTACTTTAAAAGGTTGAAAAACAGTAGGTATCGATATTGATGCCCTGATGGCATCGTACAGGTTTCCTTCCGTAAAGACTGTTTCAGTGCCATTAATTATATCAGTAGCCACCGAACAAAAGGGAATAGGCAGGTCTTCTATATTTCTGTCAGGCACAAGTTCTTTCATTTTCTTTATTATTCTTGAGCCCTTTAAAAGTCCTTTATTGCTAATGGAAAAATCAGTTAGTTTAAGTACTTCCTTAATATTCAACGAGCTTACCCATTCCTCAAAAAGGTTGAACTGGCCTGTGGCATATATGCCGCCAACCAATGCACCCATAGAAGTTCCGGCGATTGAGGTGATGGTAAAACCGTTCTTTTCCAGCACATTAATGACTCCAATATGTGCAAAACCTCTTGCACCACCACTGGATAATACTAATGCAATATTTTTTTTCATCATGTTATTTTCTCCCCTTTTAGATGTAGCTTAGACTCGTCTCTATACGACAAATTGGATCAAATTATTGTTTCTTTTTTCTCTATATTTCGAAAGTTGCTAATAATCTTTTACTAACGGACTTTACACATCAAATGCCACATAGTTCGTTAAGCATCTGAATAGGTATTATGCTTTTTTGCTAACCTAAAGAGCCTTCTTGCGATCAGGATTTCCTATTTCTCAACAGGGGACAAAAACAGAAAAAAATCTAAAATTAAAGGTTTCCAATTAGGGGAAGCATACATAAGCTTCGGGATATATAACTGATCCCGACTCGCTTCGCAGTCGGGATTAATTCGACTTACAAATTTTATTGCACTTTGTTTGTAAAATTTGAGTCTCATTAAAAAAATAGGCAGTCATTTCCTGACTGCCTATTGTCGATTGCCGTTCCCGCATTCGCTTCGCTCTGCGGGATGCTGCGGAGTTTATCCCGCAGAATGCGGGGCTCCGAAGATGACTGATCAATATCGGCTGAAATTACGTCTTTCGCCGCCTGGACTATCTCTCCGTTCTGTTCTAGGTTTAGCTATCGATACGGAAATGACTTTGCCATCAAATTCTGCCTGGTTCAATTCTTCAATGGCTTTCTTGGCTTCTTCATCGTTTTTCATCTCTACGAATCCGAAACCTCTTGATCTGCCCGAAAATTTATCGGTAATCACATTGGCTGATGTTACTTCGCCATGCTCGGCAAATAACTGCTTTAAGTCTTCGCTGTTAACTCCGAAACTTAAATTTGAAACAAAAATGTTCATGAAAATTTAAAATTAAAATTAATAAAAAAATTATAAAACTCTTGAGCGCAATTGGTATAATCCAACTACTTCTCAACTTGAACAGCAAAGATAGTGTAAAATATCCCACATATTACATATTTTATCATTTTATTTTTGAGGCAGTTGAAGGTCTTAATGACTGCGGCTGTCTTTCGGGACTCTCGAACGCCCCGACAAGTCACCCGCCATTACCCTAAGCTCGTATCAGGCAACATTGTCTGAATTATATATGCAACCCTTATTTTTTTTTATTGTCTTTTTGTAAAATATCAGAGATAAAACAAAGAGTAATTGTTGTTTTCATTCTGATATTAAGTTTTCCGATAACTTTTTAGCCCGGGAAATATCTCAAATCATAAAAGGAGCCTTAAAGGGATATTCCGGAAAATACGAACTGTAAAATACACTGCAAGAAATGAGAACATCTGTTTTATTTAAGTATCTGTCATTAACATTGGTTCTAGTCTCTTCCAGGCTTATTGCTCAGGATTCATTACAAACTGAACGAAATTATCAATTTGTATGGGGAAATAAACCAAATATTGAAGCTCTATCCATAAATATTCATTCAACTTCATCTCTTTTATTTGAACAGATGAATTATGGTATTGCCAATAGTCATTCCAAATATATCAACAATTGGGTTGTCCGCTTCCTAAATCTGGGATTTCAAGGTTCTATCGGCACATGGATACTCATTACCATTCCACATGAGACGGCTCATTACCTGAGAGGTAAAGAAAGTGGAGTCGAGGATATAAAAATTCATCTTGAGGCAAAATTCATGGGGGGATATTACACAGTTAATACCAAGCTGAATGAGAATACCCCTGTTGAACGGCTTATGATTACAACTGCAGGCCCTGAATTATCAACTCTGGTATCCTATCAACAGATAAAAGATATGTATTCCGGAAAACCCATTCCGCCTCATTATTCAATTTTTCAAATAGGGGCAAAATATGTTGATGGATATAACTATTATTCAAGAGTAAAAGGCTTTGAAAAAGATCCAAACCAATGGTTAAATGAGAAGAAAGACAATTATAGTAAGGACCGGTCACCTTTGAAATTTGATCCATTAGGATTTACTATAACACTTGCAGAACAATATGGTTACTATGATTCATGGTTACCAAAAGACAGCATATGGCTATGGGAGCCTGACGATATAAGTTTGTACAAAAATGATTTTTTAGCAGACCAGTTTAAGAGGATGCGAACATCCTATTTACTTGCCTTGTTCGATCCATCGATAATTAACAGTTTATATGCTTCAGTAAAATATATCCTGACCGGTGATTTATATTCCAATGTTTTTATGATACCCGCCGGAAAAATAAAATTTATGCCATCCATTCGTGCCAATATGGGCATGTGGGGCATTGAAAATTATTTTGACATGCATTTTCTGTATAAAAATAAATTGCCATTTTCTATTTATTACAGACATGGAGGAAATTTAGTTGAAAACATCTATGGCTTTGGAGCAGAGATATCTGAAGTTAAGGCATCAGATCACCTGATTTTAAACTTTCAGGGAGATTATTGGAACAAAAATGGATTCAACATAACTTCCGGCATTCAATATAAGTTTAAAAGAGTCAATGTGCTGGCAAGTTTAGGTTATAAAACGTATGGCAGCCTGATAGGAAAACCATGGAAAAAGGGAGTTTACGGTTTTGGAGGTATAGGTTTTAACGTTGCCTACTCACAATAATTCCACAGCATAACATTACCTAATCCCGGAAATCTCTATTTTAAAGTTGTCCTGAAAATTGGAGGGGCTTAGGTACGTATCATTGTTATGATCCAAAAATTTAAAATAGGTTTACATTGTTGATAAATATTATACAATAATTGTAGACGATTAATATTTTTTTATTAATTTTGTCAACATAAACCAATAAACAACCATGAAAAACAATTTTGCTATCAGACTTATAGCAGCCCGTAAAATGGCGGGTTTATCGCTACAAAACTTAGCCGACAGGCTGGGTAATGTAGTATCTAAACAGTCGCTGAATAAGTATGAGCAGGGTAAAATGAAACCTGACAGTGATTTAATTATTTCGCTTGCGGGCATTTTAAATGTTCCGGTAGATTTCTTTTTCTCTGAACCAGCTGTTGCGGTTGAATTAAAGAATGTTGACTTTAGAGAATACCATTCAAAATTATCGAAAACCGAGCAAGAGTCAATTAAAGAAAAGGCTAAAGAAGCATTTGAACGATATTTTGAACTCGAAAACATACTAAATTTAGTGGAGCCTGCCTCCTACTTTGAATATCCAACTATTATAACGAATGCCAAAGAAGCCGAAGATGCGGCACAAGCATTACGTAAAGAATGGAATTTAGGGTACGACCCCATTCCAGATGTAGTTGAAATGCTCGAAGATAAGGGTTATAAAGTCACTGAAATTGAAGCTCCGGACTCGTTTGACGGTTTAAAAGCGGATACCGGAATCCAAAGGTTAATTGTTCTACGGAAATCACCACCGGACGACGATATTGTAAGAAAACGTTTTACTACTCTTCACGAACTGGCGCATCATGCCCTTACTTTCCCGAAGGACATTGAACCTAAAAGTGAAGAAAAACTTTGTCATGCCTTTGCCTGTGCGTTGTTGTATCCCGCAGATATGGCACGTAAAGACCTGCATAAAGACCGTTTTCATTTTTATCAAAACGAACTGGCTTTAATAAAAGAACGTTGGGGTATATCGTTTTCAGCTATATTTTCCCGTGCATTACAGTTAGGAATAATTAACGACTATGTTTATAAACAACTAAACATAGGTTACAGGCAACGAAAATTGCATGAACCCGGGAAAGAACCCGGTCATTACCGGAGCAAGGAAAAACCTGTTCGCTTTGAGCGATTGATATATTTGGCTTTAGGTAAAGAGTTAATTTCTGTAAATGAAGCAGCCTATTTTGCAGGCACTTCGGTATGGCGATTCAGAGAACAAATGCAACCCTTGGTATGAAGCTGATCATAACAGACGCAAACGTTTTTTTCGACATCATCAGCATTGGTGCATTGCCGGAGTTTTTTGCGTTGGACTTTGAAATTTGCACAACCGATTTTGTGGTCAAAGAAATAGTGGAATCAGACCAGAAAGAACAAATTGAATCGTTTATAAGGGCAAAGAAGCTTAACGTTTTTAAACTCACGGCCAACGAGATTGAAGAAATACACAACTTCCCAACCAAGCGATTTTTCAAAGGAATAACCGATAAAACAGTTCTTTGGAAATCGCACCAACTAAAATGTCCACTGCTTACAGGTGACAAAAAGTTGCGAAAAGAAACCGAAGATTTGAAACTTGAGGTACATGGAAGCATTTGGGTAATTAGCGTACTTGTTGAAAAAGAGATAATAACAAAGGTCAAAGGGGCTGAATTATTGGAGAAGTTGAAACTAATAAATACCGGTTTGCCCCACGATGAAATAGATGAGCTGCTAAAATGGTTTAAATAAAAATGCCGAAGTCTATGGAATAAAGCTTCGGAGGTTGAAATTTATTTCCCTGGCGGGATAATATTTTCAATCCTAAAAGTAGAAATATTTATAAGACTACCAAATTTATTCCTTGGGCAAATCATAAGCGCCTTAGTATTAAATAGCTTATGAGTTATAAAAATGGTGAATCATGGCAAAGAATGGTAAAACCGGTGATGGACACAGAAATGGTGCGGTCAGAGACCATTCGCAGTTCCAACATCCTAATGGGAATTGGTATAAACGTGATAAGGAAACCGGACACGTTATTGATGTGAACCAAAACGGACAGCCACACAAAGGCGTGCGCAGGGAGCAATAATAGAATCCCGAATAACTGTTAGCATGAACCTCCCGGACAAAAGTGGAGGAAGTTGGCATTTTTTAATACAAAAAACAATTGACTAATCTTTAACATTTTGTCCTCAATGACATCATTTCAAAACAGGGGGTCTGTATCCCGGAATGGGGGGTTAGCTTGCTCTGGAATGGGGGGTCAGTATCATCTGGAATCTACACTTGCTGCAATTATGATCGTGATAAGTACTATTTCATGTGGTGAGTTAAAAAATAATCTTATGTAGTGAGCGAACTGGCCAGCCCGTTTTTAGGCGATTGTAGCATGTCCTCAATCAAGGTTACTTTTACCTAAATTACAATTTTGACACAATGTTTGTAAATTAGAAATTTCAGTCTCACCATCCTTACTCCAAGGTATTATATGATCAATCTCTAAAACAACACTTGGATTTTTTGCTGGACTTGCTCCACATTTAACGCATGAAAAATTATCTCTCTTTAAAACATTGAAACGAAGACGCAATGAAGGATTTCTGCTAGTTTTTTTCTTAGATATTTTAGTATCATGTTTTTCAGTTGCTGAAATATCTTTTTCGTTAGCATATTCAATGAATTTTTTGACAGCAGTTGTCCAGTTGCCGAAACGTTTTTTGTAAACTCCAGATTTAATTTCTGACATACTGGAGTCTATATCACTTTGTCTAGGTTGTGCGCCTTTTCTCTGCCAGACGTTTAGTAAATTTTCGAATAGTTTCTTGTTTGAATGGTAATTGATTTTTGCTAATTTTAAGTTTGCTTTAAATAATGCTTTATTCCATGTACCAAAACGTCTTTTAATGGTTGTTGAGCCATATTTCCCGTTTTTTAAATAAAGACTTTGAGATATTTTTTTAGTGTTCAATTTTCCAGCAACTGATTGTAAATCTTTAAGCAGATCTTCTGATGTAACTGGTGCATTTTTGGGTGGCGAGTACTGAAATTTATTCATGATATTTTAATTTAATGAAGGCTGGCTATCTTACTTAACGGTCCGGGGCTTGGCGAAGTAGTGGTATTCGAAGTACAACTGCATCAAACCACCAAAAAAGTTGATTAGATTCACACTGCTCAATTAACAATTTCATCTGCCATTTTATAAAATCCTGTTATAGTTAATGTTTCTTGTTATTCTATTTCTATTTTTTTTATTTCAGACATAATTCTGTCTGTTTCTGTTAAAGCGACAATTATTTTTTGATAATGCAAAATATCTTCAAACGACAATTCACGCCCTTTGCGGTCTTTGAGCCATTTTTGGGCGGGCTGGTAGCCGCCGATGTAGAAATTCCATGCTATCAGAGGAACATTGTTGAAATATTGCTGAACGTTTATCCACACTTTACCGCCTTCGTATTTAAGTTTGTTTACTTCATTTGAACCGTCATGTGGGTAGGTGGTAATGAACTTTTCCACAACCGGGCTTTCCAGCAGGTGTATTTGTCTAAGCTCGCCGCCCAGCTTTACCAATTGCCAAAAGGTAACTTGGTCTTTCGGATAAGGAACCCTGGGGAAATCTATCTTTAAAAACTCTTTGTATTTCGAGCGATAGGTGGGGCTGTGCAATATGGCGTAGATGTAATCGAGAATATCTATGGGTGCGAAAGTAACTTCAGATTCTGCCTTTTCATTGGTGAATTGTAAACCAAGATTTGTAGCTATTAGGTTGACAACTTTTAAATCAAGATTAGGAATTCTTGTTGTTTTATATATAATATCTTCTGTGTTATAGATATACAAAGGGAAAATAGCACCAGTCCCAAATAATTTTGCACTAGCTGTAATGTTTCCTTCAACAATTATATTTGATACAAAACAATGCCTGTATTCTTGAGTAGTTTGACGAGGAATAATAAGTCCTAAGTTGGGTTGAAGAAAATGCTGCATTACTTCAAATCTTGAACGACCAATAAAACCTCCTGAATTTTTGGTAATGATTGTTTCCCTATAATCAAAAGGACGGTATTGAATTTTTTGAAAGTAGAAAACGTCTGAAATTATACTCGCTTTTGCATCAGCAAAATTCCATCCACTTGATTCTTCTTTTTCTTTATATTTGATTTTTAAATCATTAATATCTTCGGACTTAAAATTGTCTATGACTTTTTGTAATGATTTTTTTTCAAAATGTATAGCTAATAAATCACACTTAGTTTCAATACCATTTGAATTTAGAATTAATAATTCATCTACCTTAAATCCTTTCAGATAATTACTCTCTAAACTAAAATCCTTTGGTACAAAAAAGAAATACGGTTCTTTTACTTCCAGAACTGCCCATTGAATGTTATCAACTGATTGTTGGTTAAGGAAGTGGTATTTTGCCTCCCGCTTGCCATATAGGTCAAAATGAAATACCTGTGCTTTTCTTTTGCTATTCATTGTTAGGTGGATTATCAGAGCACGAGGCGCTTATTCAATCTTTATTTCTCCAGATCGAATTTTACTCAAATATTCCTTTTGCTCTTTAAGGGTCATTGAGGATAATTTTTCTGCCAATTTTTCTTTTATTTGACGAAAAAATTTGACTGTATCAAATGATTTCTTAGTCATTGTTTTCATGGTCAATAAATTCTAAAGGTGAACGAATATCAATAATAGGATAACCCAATTTCATGTTAACCGAATTGAACAATTTTATCTTATCAAAATTTACGATATGCTTAAAATTCCAACTTACAAGGACATCTAAACGGTTAACAGTAGCTAAAGCAATATGATATGCATCGTTATAGCTTGCCACACCAAGAATTTTTTCGTCTATATAGACCTGAGCCAGATATTTCGATTCATCATCAAGTTCAATATATCTGTAACATGACTTTGGGATTTTGTTCTTCAACTCTTTGATAAAAGCAGGAGCTAATGATAATTCAGTTTCGCTTATTTCCGAAAAATAGATAATGAAATCCTCGTTAATAATTCTTTCAAAGAACTTTTTGGTATCATTTTCAAATTCTTCATCGAAATATCCGCCAACAACAGATGTATCAATGTAAACTCTTGGTTTCATATAGCTTTGTTTAGTACAAAGGTAGGAATATTGAAACGTATTTCAAACTGGTCATAAATCAACGATTTGTTCAACAAGCCCCCCTTTGTCGAACTGGTTGTTCGACAATTTCATCTTCAAGTTGGCCAACAGGATGTTGGCCAATTGCATTTCCAATTATTTTTTCTTCTTTACAAAAATGTTTATGCTCACACCTTGCATAATATCAAATACATTCTGTTCAGATGAGCCATCAGGTGCGGTTTCTTTTTTCTTGGCGTTTCCGTGCAAATCGAGAATATAGATTTTGTCAAATGTTTCGAGCAAATGGTTACGCATTTGGCGGTGCGTAACACCGTCAATAAAGCTGTTGTTTGAGATGAAAGCTAATATACCTTCTCCTGTTTTATCAATGAAATATTCCCCATATCGGATAAATTTGATGTAATCATCATCAAGGTTTAGTTTCTTCTCGTTTAGGTCTTTCTTGTAATCTGCAATTAGGTTTTGTATCCATTCCCCTTTATTGCTGCTGCTTACAGAGTACGGCGGATTTCCCAATACTACCATCACTGGCGTATCCCTTTTCACATGATTAGCTTCGTTGGCTTCGGTGCTTAGCCAATTAGCAAATAGAGTTCCTGTGTCGGGGTGATAGTCTTCGAGGCTGTTGGTAAGATAAACCCTGAAACGTTGTTCTTTTTTCTGTATATAGCCGGTTTCCGTTAGCAGTAAATCAAGTTTCAGGTGTGCCATGGCATACGATGCCATCAGAATCTCGAACCCATTCAGGCGCGGTATCAGGTGCTCTTCCACATAGTTGCTCCAAATGCCCTGCTGTCCTTCAAACCTTTTGTATATGAGCTTTACCACTTCGGCAAGAAAAGTGCCAGTGCCGGCGGCAGGGTCAAGTATCTGTACTTTATGCACTTCCTGTTCGTAATCTCTTTGCCCTGCGGTGTATCGCTTATCGTGGGTAGGTATTTTTACCGTTATTTTGGTTTTAGAGCTATCAGCTAAACCTTGTGGCAAACCAAACTCGGTAATCAGAATATCATTTACGGCACGCACAATAAAGCTCACCACAGGTTCGGGCGTGTACCATACGCCACGGCTTTTGCGAAGCGCAGGGTTATATTCTGACAGGAAAGTTTCGTAGAAGTGAATCATCGGGTCATTTTGCTGGGTAGCCTTACCAAAGTCCCTGAGCAATTCAGCTACATTAGTAGCCCTGAAAATATCAGCCAGGTCGTCAACGATCCACTTTATGCGGTCGTCGAGATCGTAACCTGCGACGTATTGAAACAGCTTTCGCAAAAAAGGATTTGTTCTGGGAATAAGGTCAGCCGCTTCCTGCCGTGTGAATGATTCGAGCGACGGGTCGTGCAAACGAGCGGCAAACATGCCATAAGCAATGGTCTGGGCATAGATGTCGGCAAACTCTTTTGGTTTAATGTCATAGATCAGCACTTGTTTGAAGGCAGCCAACTGATCACGCAAAGTATTGTTTGCCGCTTCGAAGAGCATATTTACGTCTTCCGATGCATCACTTTCAACCGCTTTCTCGATGATCGCAGCCAGCATCCGTGCTTTGCCTGCCATCATCCTGGCAAGCTTTTCGGCTGACCGGATGGTTTGAGAACTATAGGTGCTGAAATCGGATATGAGATTTTTAAAATCGTCATAATTATCCGGCTGACCGATTACTTTTTCATTTTCAATTTTTGCAATAGAAACAGAAGTTGCAAAAACCCCATCCCGGTATAATTGAAATTGAATATAATCAGTGAAAATCAAATTGGGCAGCGAAACACGATAACGATCGAATTGTTCTTTATAGGTTTTGTCGTCAAGATTAGCACCCAAATCTTTGGCCTCGATGTAACCGACAGGAATGTTTTTTTGGGTCAAGATATAGTCGGGAGCGCCACAGGCCACACGGGCAGGCTCGTTGGTAACCAAAATACCAGGGTAAAGAGTTTCCATTAAATTCTGAAGATCGCCCCGGTAACTATGCTCCCGGGAAATTCCGGTTTTGTAACGGGTATTTAGTTTGTCAATGTAATCTTGGACGGTCATTTTGTTATAAGCAGTGCCCTTTTAAATTTTAAAGGTTTATTTCCAGTACCGTTGTTCTAAATATGTCAGGGGTGCAATGCAATCTATACATGCTCGTGCTGGATCAAGAAAGTCTTTTGGGTCAATTGCTTTATATAGGTCAGGTGATTTCAACACGTTTTTCCAAGTTTCCTCAAGCGTTTTTCCTATCAATTTTCCTTCTGCAGTATTGGTGTCTTTTAATTCTTTATTGTCTTTAGGAATTACATGTATATGAAAATATAAATCTGCTCCATATTCTTTAGCTTTAATCATCTCGTGTGCGAGTAAAGTTTGCCGCATCAATTGATAGTATGGTTCTGTAAAAAGTCCCTCAACATCTGTGACATTAATTGGGCAGTCGGATTGGGCTAAAAGTGGAGTATAAGTTTTTATCCTTGTTTTTCCGCTATCTCCCTCTGCTTTTGAAGTTTTGGGGTAACTCTCTACATACTTCCATTCAATGAAGTATAATTTGCGTAATCCATTGTCAAGTCCTGCTAACATCATTGCGTCAACCGAAGTTGAGTTTGCTCCTCGGGTATGTATTTTCTCACCAAGGTAATTTTTGGCCCCAATAATTTCAAAGTCAACATAGCCACTATCTGATCCGTTGTTCATTATTAAAGCATTCCTTACTTTCTTGTCAATGCCTTGCAGAATTGCTGTTGCAATGTCTCTTCGTTGCCGGACAAAATACAAATGGTTTAAGCAGGCAATTTGCGACGAAAGTAAATGTCCTGTTGGTTCGTTTTTGGTGTCCCAGAATTGAATATTATTTCGTTTGAAATAATTAATAACATCATCTCTAACACCTGCCCAGATGTTTAAGGCTGGGTCTTTAAGGACAAATTCTCGGTCAAGATTTTGAAATTGTCCACATCCAGGATCTCTGAATACTTCGTCTCGGAGTCTGATAGCCTTCTTCCGTTGTTGCTCTTTGTAATTCATTATAATAGTATTTAGTGTACCATTTTAGCAGGACATTAGCCTATTCATTTTTAGTATTCAAGTCGGTCTCGTTCCGCTTGTTCATCCATTCTTTTCGCATCTTCTTCAAATCCCTTTGCTAATTTTTCAAAAATCCCTGCAATGGTCGGAAATTTATTTCGGTGTGAATCTGCAAGTTTGTGAAAGTAATTTGTTTTTGCTCTCTCAATATCGCCACCATCAAATGGTCCACGTGTGGATGAGCTATTTTTATTAAATGTTGCTATCGAGAAGTTCCTGTTTAAGTTGTCAGATTTTAAGGTTTCAATTAAATCACATATTTCATCAGGTGGCCACACTTTGTCTTGTTCTTCAGGATACTGGGCTAATACTTGTCCGATATAATTGTCTGCTAACTCAATATGTCCATATTCGGCTGCCAATTCTCTTAATTTATCGACCCAATTTTTCAAAAAGTCATAATCAATTTTTCCAGTTTCATCAACTCCTGGAATTTTTTTCCATGAATGGAGCAAATCATAAGCTTGTCTTGCCCTGTTTTGTATTTGCTTATCGGTCAAACCATTTCTGAGTTCTACAATTTCAGATTCATCGTCAGGTTTGTAAATCCACTTTAACACTTCCATGAAAAAAGCTGGATTTCGACTGAGTTCTTCATGTAGTCGTTTCGGTTTTCTATTGTTATCGTAAGAAGTCAATAGGGGGAGAAAAATCCACTCAAGTTGTATCAGAATACTTGGATCAATATCGTTTCTTTTATCAAGAGTTTCAAATAGGCGGTTTACCTGATAGCTATCTAAAAGAACATGCTCTTCAGTCTTTTCTGTTCCTGCACTATGAAGGATTTCAACAATTAATTCGCTTGGAATTTCTTCAACGAAGTGAGAGCAAATGCGAACTGCACCTAGAAATCTCTTATGTTCAATTAGTTTTTTAAGCCCAAAGATTTTTTCGTCAGGAGTCACTCCGAGAAAGCGTGGGTAAATTTCTTTCCAATACTCACGTATTATTTCTTCTTCTGTTGATTCAATAAAGTCCCAAAGCTTTTGAGTTTGATTTAATGGAACAAGAAGTTTCGCCAAAGATGAATTGCTAAATCCTAATTTTTCCAATTTTTCAAACAGAATAAAAACCCAATCAAGGTTATTCAAGATAGATTTTCTGAATATGAAACTTTGAATAAATCGAAGGTCATAATTTTCTTTTACAAGAAGTTCACATAACTTTATTATTTCTTCATCTGTGTTTACAATGTGGCCTAATACATCACCTAAAATCCATGATTCTTTAACCGTCTCGCTGAGTTCAATTATTTTCCCTAACCCATATTTATGGTAGATGTCAGTAAGTCCTTTAATCCTCTTCTCATGAATGAGCTTTTCTTGTTCATCTTCTGATCCTCTTTCATATTTGTAACCTTCGGGAAAGTTTGGCCATTGTTCATTGAACATCCAAATCGTTAAGTTAATTTCATCGGCTGGTTTCAGCAAATCGTAAAGATTTTGAAGCCTAACCAATTCACTTTCTGGCAATGCCCAATGAGAATCTGGATATGAACGATGATGAGAAAGAATTTTTCGAAGAGTATGCCAAGCTACAAATTCCACTTGTTTTACTTCGTGTACAACTTTCTCAACAAACGATAGAACCTTATTACGTTCATGAGGAAGTAAGTTAACAGACTCTTCAATTAGTGTTGCAAGTTTCGATTCAGTAAAATCAAAAATTGCAATTAAGATTTCAACAACCGCTGAATGTGTTTTGTAAATCTCCTTGTAAGTTATCGGTTTTTCTGTTTCTAATTCAAACATACGCCATCTACATTTGTAGGTAGGAAATGCTACACTCCGCATTGAATCGGGAAGCATGCGAATTAGAATTTTCCATGCTATTTCAGGTTCTTTTTCGGAAATAAGTTTCAGCACTTGCATTCTTTCTTCAAATGATGCAAGTGTTTGATAGTGCCATGATTTAAATATTTCGGATAAACTATTAATTGGTCTGTTTGATAAACTTCCTCCTGGGTCCATTGTAGAAAGCCTTGCAAGGATTAATGCTGCCCTTGACAAGTATTTAGGAAACCATGCAAGGCTTTCTAGTGCCCAAAGCAGCCCAGTATGATAACTGTGTGCTGTTAGAAAACCTGGGTCTTCTTCAAACAAAGCAACAATTGGAGATTTAGCAATTTCAAGATGTCTTTCAACTGCATCTAACCTGAATAATTCATAAATCCAAAATTCGGATAAAAAGCTATACTATTTCCAGGACGAATACAAAAAATTAGGCAAGCTGGGATAATTTGTAAGATATTGATGCAGTTTTTGTTTTGACAAAATTCATTGTTCAGGT
>JAPLDP010000046.1 GCA_026391695.1 Bacteroidota bacterium | reverse complement strand
ATACAAGATAGACATCGTGCTAAAAAAATAGCTGATGAGGCAGGCAGTAAATTTGAAATTGTAGAAGTTAAATGCTCGTCTGAAGAGATCATCAAGGAGAGACTGAAACAAAGATTTGAAGATGAAAGTGACGCACAATATTTGCATTATCTAAAATATAAAAAGATTTTTAAGCCAATTACTGAAAAGCATATTATCATAGATAACTCAGGCAAACTTGAAGAAATAGATAACCAAATTAATAATTTTTTTTAAATCATAAAATCAACTGTACACAATCGAGTAGGCTGTCCCGCCAGCTGAGCTGACAGGGAGAGCCTCTCACACCATCCCGATTAAATCGGGGTGGTTCATTAAGATGTGGAGCAATCTTTTCGTAATACGTAAGCATAACTTCATAGCCTCTTCTGCCATTTCTGTTTCCCGGAACAAGTCCGGGACAAGCTGTCAGTACCGGATGGAGTTTATCCCGCCAATGGCCGGACAGCCACACTTCCTTCAGTGTATGCCTCGCGGTATACCACCCCCGACCTACGGTAGGGGCAGGCTCTGTGACTTGCTAATACTTCAGGACGTCACACCTGCGTATAAGGGACTTCCACCCTCTGGAAAATAATGCACGCTTGTCGATTGCCTTCTGTTAAAAAAATTTGTATTTTTAACATTTTTGTAAAGCTTACAACAAGTGTACACTGCATGCTCATGCAGGGCACACACAGGCGGTATATTTTATTGCCGGGACAGTGGGTTAATGAAGCGTAACAGCACCTATGAAACCTTGTACTAACTTGATAATGCCGTGCTTCTAAAACGGCAACAAAACATACCGCCAAACCGTTAGCACATATTGTATAACCAAAACCGTTACTAAAATGAATAATGAAGAACCTTTTGAAGCCTACAAAAATGTATTTAAAGAGGCAACAGGTAGAAATTGGGACGAAAATCTATCTGATTACATTTTGTTTTTACAGTTGAAAGTTCAAGAGCAACAACTTGTGGCAATGAATCAACTTTGTAACGTGGTAACTAAATTTGTAAAATAAACCTCACACCAAATTCTATCTGATGAATACAAGTATATTAATCTTCGTCAGAATTAATATGCTTGTATTCTACATTCGTACTATGTATTCTTATCACTAAGAAATATAAATCTCTTGACTTCAATACAGATGCTTGATAGCTTCCTCTATTGACAAGATAAGTAGAAATTACAGAAACAATTGATTTCTTCATGATACGTATATATAGTTAAACAATAAAAGACAAAACCAACATGTGCGAACACGTGGTTAAAAATATTGGAGTTGATGATGGAAAGGCAAGTTTTTCGCTCGCACCAAAGCTCATTAACGGTGGATGCAGACGCAGCCCCGAACTCCCCAACATTTCCAACCACGGAACCGTTAGCAAACATTATAAAGCTTATAAATAAGGAGGTTTACCTGTTAATTTCTTCATGAAGATTTTCAACCGCTTCAACCGAAACCACCTTCCCATAGACTCCCCGTTCAACAAAGTCGAGATGCAGCTTGCTAAATACCTGATCGTCGGACGTGGTAAGAAGATAATGTTGTTCATCATATCCCCAAACCCGCATAGTGAAGTTTTGATAAACGGCATAAGTCCCCACATAGAAAAGATTACCCGTATAATCGATCACATCATCAAGATTGGTGCTAATTTGCTTGCGCCCATCCACAAAGGTCAGAAGAGGATAAAGGGTATCGTTTAAACGGCCAAATATTCCATTACGGATAGGATTTACCCATTGTGATTTGCTTTTTTCTTCGGGTTCAGTAGTCACCCATTTGTTAACCTGAAAGGTAGCCCTTAGAATCTCGTTTCCAAGAGGGGTAACTTCGTAAATTTCGCCACCCTGATCGGGGGCAAAGTAATTGTCAAAAAGATATTCGGGAAAACCACCATCACCAAGGGTCGACGAAGTAAAGCCACCGCCGGTATTGGGCCATGCGTGAGGGTAAGTACCACCCATTTCTGTACAATATGGAATTGTAAGGTGATTTAGATTACTGCTTGTAAACCGTATAACAGCGTATCCGGCGCCATCGGGTAAAAATTTGGTACTCGGGTAATCTAGCCGAAGCCCATAATAGATATCGTTCATTGTCGAAAGGCTTTTTAAATCTGCGGCCACTGAAACAAAGCCTCCCACCGTACCGCCGTATATATTGTTCATATAATTCGGCACATCCTGAAGAGGAATCACTTTTTCTAACACCGTTGTAGCTACCGGTGCAGTGACCCCGTTGCGTACTTGCAGGAGCTTGTTTCGGTCAGTTTCGACCAGATGCCATGCAGAGTCTGTACTAATGGTTATAAACTCATCTACATTGATACCTACGGAAGAAAGCAAATCAGGTCTTTGCTCCGAAAAACCTTGAAGTTTCCGTATTTCAGATTTCCTGTAAATTCCATCGGACCAGATAGTATAAACATTGTCTTTTTTACATGATTTGCTGCCGAAAACAACCAACATTAACAATGCTGTCTGGATTACCAGATATAGTGTTTTGTTTTTCATTTTACTTTAATTAAAGTTTTCCCGCAGAAGGTTTTGACCACTTCTCTCTTTTTTATGGATTCTGAACTATACTTTGTTATTTGATTATTAAATTGAAACACCATAAATTTAAACTTTATTTTTGCTTTATGTGGCTGTCTCCTTTTTAATTTGAAAAAATTGCTAATAGCTGTTGATTCGATAATAAAAGGGGATAAATCTATTCGAACACGTTTAGGTTGGATATTTGGATATAGACATAAATATGAAATGATTAAAAAACAACAATTGCTAATAAATAAGGCTTCGTGTGGTCCGCTTGAGGCGGACCCAACATGAAGCCACGTTGCACAGCCTGCCCCGCCTCCGGCGGGGAAATCCAGTCCTGGCCACACATCCTTTTAGTTTTTTTCTATAGAAATTGAATGACTTTCTTAGTTGACAGGCTTGATATTTTCAGGGAAGAGGCCAAACTTTTTATAATAAACAAGGCCATGCCTGATGAAAAGAATAGGCTGAAAAAGACTGTAAATTGGCGTTTCAGGCTGTTTTATGCAATATCTTACCGTGTCCATATCCTGAACGTTATTTAATTTGCTGCTATATCCCGGTTGCCGCTTGCTGATTGTAAAGAAGATATACACATAGCCTCATATGCCGTTCCTGTTTCCCGGAACAAGTCCGGGACAAGCTGTCAGTACCGGACGGAGTTTATCCCGCCAACGGCCGGACAGCCACACTTCCTTCAATGCATGCCTCGCGGCATACCACCCCCGACCTACGGTACGGGGCAGGCTCTGTGACTTGCTAATACTTCAGGACGTTACACCTGCGTATAAGGGACTTTTCCATCCTCTGGAAAATAATGCACGCTTGTTGATTGCCTTCTGTAAAAAAAATTTGTATTTTTGATATTCTTATAGAGCTTACAACAAGGGTGTGCCACATGCTGAAACGAATTGGAATAATTTTCATACCTTTGGCAAATGCTTACCAAGAATTACATATTAAGCAAGCTAACTGAATTAAAGCCTACTCTTCATGAGGATTACTCCGTTAAAGAGATCGGGCTCTTTGGCTCTTTTTCCGATAATTCATTTACTGACAATAGTGATATTGATATCCTCGTAGAATTCGAAAAACCAATAGGTTGGAAATATTTTTCCCTTGAGATTTACCTTGAAAATATATTTGGTCGAAAAATTGATCTTGTAACAAAGAATGCCTTGAAGAAACACATCAAAGATCGTATCCTTCAACAAGTAAATTACATCTAGATTGAAAAATGAAGAACGCACATATCAAATGTTTCTTGAAGACATTCAACTTGCGATGAGTCGAATTGCTGAATATATAGAAGGTTACGACTTTAAACGTTTCAAGAAAGATTATAAGACTGTAGATGCAGTTATCAGAAATTTTGAAATCATTGGAGAGGCATCGAGGAAGCTTGATGCGAGAATAAAGGAAAAATATCCTGAAATCCCCTGGCAGGAAATGTACTATTTAAGAAATAGAGTCTCACATGAATACTTCGGCGTGGACTATGAGATAATATGGGATATTGCGATAAATTATCTTCCGGCAAATAAAGTCCAGATCGACTCAATTATTGAACAAGAAAAATAAAGCACGACGGCCCAATCGAGTAGGCTTCCCCGCCAGTAACCACTGACGGGGAAGCTTACAGCTTCCTACTGATAATACCTCACGGTAAACACCCTTGCGACTTGCTAACACCCTTTAAAGCCAAAAGGCCTTTTCACAAAGAAGCCAATAAGGGCCACCCAAATATTAATCTTTTCAGCAGCTCATTGCCCCTGCATTATTCTTGGCTGCCAGAAGACTGTAAGCCCCGCTGATCACCACCTTCAGATTCCGTACATCCAGGCCTTCAGGTATCATGACTTCGGCATATCCACCATCGGAAAGGCCTGTCTTCACCTCCACCATTTTAAATTCCGTGACCTCTTTGCCATTTTCCTGTTTTGTTTTGTCGAAAACGAAAATATATTCCTTTTCGGTGCCATTCATTCATACATGGTAATTAAATAATGAAGAGGATATAAATGCTGAAAATGAGTGCGAACCATTTCATCGGATGCAAATTTGTACAAAACTTAATTTCCAGGGGGATAAAAATCTGTTAATAAATTCAAACTAAGAAATTGACGCTTAGTCAATACTATCCATTATATTTATAGTCCATTACCTTATTAAACGGATGATAACAGTAATAACCATTTAAACAAGCATTTATGGGTTTCTCAAAGATATTCAGTGCGCTTATTCCCAAAGAAAAAAAGTTTTTTCCGATGTTCGAAGAGGCAACGGAAACCGCATGTAAAGCTGCAGAATTACTCAAAAAACTAATTCAGACCGAAGAGGCTGAATTAAGAGAACCCATATTTAAAGAGATCAAAGAGCTGGAAAACAAGGGTGATGATATTGCTCATCAGGTTTTTGATCAGCTGGATTCGACATTCATCACCCCTTTCGACCGTGAAGACATACACAAGCTGGCTTTCACTATTGATGATGTTCTCGATTTCATTAATGGAACCAGCCAAAGAATAAAGTTATATAAACCTAAAAAATTTCCTGCTGAGTTTCTTGAATTTACTGAACTAATCATTACAGGTACAAAAGAAATTCATACTGCGGTAAAAGAACTGAGGAATCTTAAGAAACCAAATAAAATATCCGAAGCCTGTATAAGGATCAATGAAATAGAAAATGCGGCTGATGAGGTTTATCACTCAACCTTATCACAGTTGTTTGCCAATGAACAGGATGCCATTGAGCTGATCAAGAAAAAAGAGATTATTCAGACCATGGAAAGGGCTGCTGACCGCATTGAGGATGTCGCCGACGTCCTGAAAACCATCATTATCAAAGTGGCCTGATACATATATCAGTCAATGTTTCAAGCCAGCATCTGAAATTCATCCATATTTTACTTTCGCCATATCGCTAAAGTTAATGTATCCCATGATGAACAATTAACACAAATAACCGTTTTTTTTGTTAACTTTGCACCTCGAAATTTGCATCTATATTTCTCCAACACACTAAACGGAATTTTAAAATGATTAATTTCCGGCACGTTGTCCTATTATTTGCGATTATGATCTTACCTGTGGTCATCCTTTCACAGGCTATTCCTGATGACGAGAACCCGCCTGCAGGCTATCAGCCCGATTACAGGATCGACAATATGGGTTACTGGATGAAAATGGCCAGATTAGGTCTGGTCAAGTACAATCCTGATGTGGTAGCCCCGGCAGCAACTTTCAGGGGATCAGCGATCAATGCCACTACAGTTGTCACCACTGATTCCCCGGATGTTCCGGTGACAGAAGAAAATTCGACACAAAGCGAAAACTCCATATTTGTCTATCCGGATGATATATCTTCTGCACTAAACTCCAACAATTCCACACAGAATCCGGTAGGTACACTTTATGGTGCCGATTATTTATTGACCCATGATGAAGGACAAAACTGGGAAGGAAGCATACAGGGAGCAGGCGGAACCAATTCGGGAGACCCAGCTTCTGTCATCGGCACCAATGGCATGCAGTTTATTGGATTCATAAATAACGGCAGTGGCCAAAGTGTGGCACGGTCAACTGACGGAGGACAAACCTGGACCGCTCACATCGTCGCGAATAAACCTCCTGGATTCGGCAGCGTGCTTGATAAAAATCACCTGTGGATCGATAATGCACCTGACAATCCTTATGAAGGTTACCTTTACACTGCATGGACGAACTTTGGCGGCGCCAATGCTGGTGACATTGAACTGTCACGTTCAACCGACAATGGATTGACCTGGTCATCACCCATAAATGTCAGTTCAGCTGCCGGTGGCAGCCAGTGTCAGGGTGTAAATATTCATACCGGACCTGATGGAGAAGTCTATACGGCCTTTGCCGTGTATGACGGCGGTGGCGACGAAAAAGCCATCGGCTTTGCGAAATCGACCAACGGTGGACTCTCCTTCCAGCCGGCAGTCAGAGCCATTAACAACATTAAAGGTATACGGTCGAGTGAGACATCAAAAAATATGAGGGTCAACTCTTTCCCTTCGATGACCGTTGATATCAGCGGCGGACCAAACAATGGGAATATCTACATTGTCTGGCCAAATATTGGCGTGCCAGGCACGAATATCGGACCTGATATCGACGTTTACATGATCCGGTCTACCAATGGTGGCAGTTCATGGTCTACCCCGGTAAAAATCAACCAGGATCCAACAGGCCAGGGCAAAGAACATTATTTCCCCTGGATCACCTGTGATCCTGAAACTGGCACCCTCAGCGTCATTTTTTATGACGACAGAAATGTCGGAAGCACCCAGTGTGAAGTATGGGTGGCCAATTCCACAAATGGCGGAACAACGTGGGAAGATTTTAAAGTCAGCGATGTATCTTTCACACCGCAACCTATTCCGGGCCTGGCAGCAAATTATTTTGGCGACTACCTGGGTATCAATGCCAGGGCAGGTATTGTTTATCCCTGCTGGACCGATAACCGCAGTGGTGTGGCTATGTCCTATGTATCTCCTTTTGAAACCCCTGCCGGTCCCCGCCCGGCTTCAAATCCTGAACCTGCCAACGCCAGCAATGATAACTTTCCATGGGCATCATTGCATTGGCAGGACTTCAGAGACCGCGCTGCATCCTTTAAAGTCTATTTGGGGACAAATGACCCGCCAACGAATATTGTTAATGGAGTGACAGCCACCGATACCTTCTATATCCCGCAGGCTGAACTCCAGTTTGACCAGCAATATTTCTGGCGTATTGAATCATTCAACAGCTATGGACAGGCATCCAGTGATACATGGACATTTTCAGTAGGCCCACAACCGGATGAAGATTTTGAGACCGGTGACTTTTCGAAAAATGACTGGCAATTCGCCGGCGATGCTGATTGGCTTATCGATAATTCAGTGCACCGGAATGGAACCTATTCTGCCAAATCCGGTACTATCAGCGATAACCAGAATACATCCCTGAAAATCGAACTGGAATTGATTCCATCTCCCTTTGCAGTTATGATAAGCTTCTGGAAAAAGACATCGACACAATCCGGTGCTGATGTATTACAATTTCTGGTTGATGATGTCATCAAGGGGGAGTGGAGTGGAGAAACGGACTGGTCATTTGAGCAGTATCTGGTAATAGACGGAGGCTTTCATACATTTGAATGGAAATATATTAAGAATAATTCCATTGCAGAGGGGCAGGATGCAATGTGGGTGGATTATATAGAGTTCCCGCCCATTGAGCAACTCACAGCCAATGCAGGACCCAATGGTACAGTGTGTGAAGGCAGCACCTATCAGTGCACTGGCAGTTCAACGAATTATACATCTCTGGAATGGTCCACATCGGGTGATGGAACATTCAATGACAATACCCTGTTGAATGCTGAATATACACCCGGATCAGGCGATATCTCTTCCGGAACAGTCACCCTGACATTGACTGCATCTGACGGAACCAATACTATCAGCGATGATATGATTCTGACCATTCAGCCGGCACCCTTTGTCATTCTTGACAATTCTGCCACGGTTTGCTATTTCGACAACTATACTGTCCAAAATGCTACTGCTGAAAACTATTCCCAGCTTTTGTGGTCTACGTCGGGTGATGGGACTTTTGATGACAATAGCATTTTGTCACCTGTTTATACTCCCGGAGAAAATGATATTGCCTTCGGCACTGTCACATTAACTTTGACAGCTACCGGATTAATTCCATGCAATGAGGCTTCCGGAAATACCGTTCTGCTTATCCTTCATATCCCGGCACAGACTGAAATTCCAATCGGTCCTGCCGAACTCTGTGAAAATAACGAAAATACCGTCTACACAACCACAAACGTCGAAGATGCAACCTCTTATCAGTGGATTCTGTCTGCCTCTTCTGCGGCAGGCACGGTTACCGGGACTGACACAATTGCAACAGTGGACTGGAATAGTGATTTCTCAGGTTTTGCTGATCTCCTGGTTCAGGCTCAAAATGACTGTGGTGTCGGCCTCCCATCGCAGAGCCTGGTAATCTACGTAGCACCATTACCGGAACAAGCCGCAACACCTGTTGGTCCTGATACAGTTTGTTCATTTCCACAGCCTTCCGTTTCGGATTTTATAACAAGTGGTTCTGTCAATGCTGATTCCTATGAATGGGATCTGTCACCCAGCGAAGCAGGAACTATCTCTGGCACAGGTACTATTGGAACCGTCACCTGGAATCTTTGGAGCGGTGACGCCTATATTAAAGTCAAAGGCATTAATACTTGCGGTGAAGGAACCTATTCCGAAGAACATCTTGTAGTTGTCGACGTGTGCGAAGGTCTTGGTGATCTTAAGGATATCTCGAACATCAGCATTTTCCCGAATCCGAATGACGGAATTTTCTACATTAATATGTATGCCGGCCATTCAACCGGAGTCATTCTTAAAGTCTACACCCAGCTTGGTAAAGTGATCTATCTAAAGAATGAAACCCTGATTTCAGGCAGGACATCAATTGAAATTGACCTGAGCGACCAGGCCAATGGCATCTACTTTCTATCAATTAGTGATGGGGCAAATCAGATTATGAAAGAAATTGTCATCCGGAAATAAAAGTGTTATTTTGATACTGGTCGATATACTATTGCTAGCGCGCGTCTGTGCCTAAAATCCGCAGGTCTTGAAAAAGGAGGGATTTTTCTCAATCCAAGGCGGGTAAGTTTATAATGAGGATTCTATAAATTTATTTTTTAAGGCTTACCCATATATTTTTTATGAAAAATAATATCAATGATCCCCCCCAAGGCATACTTATTCCATTGATTTGTAAAGAATTAGTTTGATTTATTTTATTAAGAAGGTATTTTGTCAGATATTGGGAGTTTAAGTTTTAAAGTGTAGTTTTCCATAAATGCGTAACTTTTGTGTCCGGCCTGATTTAATCCATTTAGCCGGGATGCAGATAAAGCGATATCTGAATTTCTTTAATCTGAAACAAGGG
>JAPLDP010000045.1 GCA_026391695.1 Bacteroidota bacterium | reverse complement strand
GGTGTTTGACCCCGATTTTAATCGGGGGAGTTCATAAATTTTAGCCTGAGTGCTCAATTTTTAGTGATTTTTATGCAGCGGTGACTTTTCTTTGCTTCTTTCTTTGTGTGGCAGACAAAGAAAGAAGAAGAGAAATATGCTGAAAAAGTCTGCATCTATGAAACAAATCTTTAATTTCAAAACTACACTACTCAATCTCCAGCGCATCAAAATAGTATTTAGCCGATTTTTGATTTAACAGATATCTTTTCTACCTTTGTTAAATGGAACATAATCTGATACTTTACAACACATTATCGCGCCGTAAGGAAAAATTTGAGCCGGTAAATCCGCCATTCGTCGGCATGTATGTTTGCGGTCCGACAGTTTATGGCGATGCACACCTGGGCCATGCCCGCCCGGCAATAGCCTTCGATATGGTTTACCGCTATCTTTCCCATCTGGGCTATAAAGTACGTTACGTAAGAAATATCACAGATGTCGGACACCTGGAACATGATGCCGATGAAGGCGAAGATAAGATTGCAAAAAAAGCACGCCTTGAAAAACTCGAACCTATGGAGGTGGCACAATATTATACCAACAGCTACCACCATGACATGAACCTACTCAATGTCCTCAGTCCCAGTATAGAACCACTGGCATCAGGACATATTATCGACCAGATAGCTATGATCGAAAAAATCCTGTCATCCGGTTATGCTTACGAAGTCAATGGTTCTGTGTATTTTGATGTACAGGAATACAACCGTAAGTACCGGTATGGAAAATTGTCGGGAAGAAAAGTAGATGATCTTCTGGCTGAAACAAGAGAACTGGAAGGCCAGGAAGAAAAACGTTTCCCGGCTGATTTTGCACTCTGGAAAAAAGCTAAATCGGAACATATTATGCGCTGGTCATCTCCCTGGAGTGAGGGATTTCCCGGCTGGCACCTCGAATGCTCGGTGATGGGGGCTAAATATCTTGGTATGCCATTCGACATTCATGGCGGAGGTATGGATCTTCTTTTCCCCCACCATGAATCAGAAATAGCACAGAGTGTTGCTGTCACTGGCAAAGATCCTGTGAAATACTGGTTGCATAACAACATGGTTACTCTTAACGGGCAGAAAATGGGGAAATCACTCAATAATGCCATCAGCCTTAGTGATTTCTTTGCAGGTAATCATCCGCTTCTCGAACAACCCTACAGCCCAATGACTATTCGTTTCTTCATGCTGCAGGCGCATTATCGAAGCACCCTCGACTTTTCCAATGAAGCTCTGCAGGCTGCCGATAAAGGCCTGAAACGCCTTTTCCAGGGAATAGAAACCCTTTCTAAACTCGCACCTTCAGATAACTCAACCATCAATATTCGCGATCTGCAGCAGAAATGCTATGAAGCCATGGATGACGACTTCAATAGTCCCATTCTCATCGCACATCTTTTCGATGGTATAAAGATCATTAACCTCGTTAATGATAAAAAAGAACAACTGACCAAAGACGATCTTGACCTGTTAAAACAAATCTTCAGTGATTTCGTATATGATGTCCTTGGCTTGAAAGAAGAAAAATCTGAAGGGCAACATGAACTAGTTCATCAGCTTATGGATACCATCCTCACCTTACGTCAGTATGCCAGGGAAAATAAAAATTTTGCTATGTCGGATATGATACGCAGTGAGTTGGCAAAATTGAATATTACGGTAAAAGATACAAAAGAGGGTCCGGTGTGGAATATCGAAAACTAAACCGCTTTCACCAGGAAATAATTCTTCTTCCCTTTTTGCACAAGAATATATTTATTGTTAAGCAGATCTTTTTCACTTACAACATATGATTCCTTAACCTTCCCCTTGTTAATTGATACACCATTGTCTTTCAGCATCCTGCGAGCTTCGCTCTTGGAAGGAAAAATGTTCGTTTTCTCCGAAATAAAGTCGACAATACCGATTCCTGCTTCTAATTCCCGGCCCGCTATCTCACATTGAGGCACTCCTTCAAAAACATTCAGTAAGAGCTCCTCCGGGAGTTTTTTCAGCATTTCTGTCGTTCCGGCACCAAAAAGAATGGATGAGGCATCAACAGCACCCTTGTAATCCTCTTCCGAATGCACCCGAATTGTCACATCCTTGGCTAGCGCTTTTTGAAGGATCCTTAGATGAGGTGCCTGATGGTGCTCTTCAATCATCCGTTTAATTTCCTCCTTAGAAAATAAAGTAAATACCTTGATATACCTTTCAGCATCTTCATCTGAAGTATTGAGCCAGAACTGGTAAAATTTATACGGTGAGGTTTTCTGAGGATCAAGCCATACATTGCCGGCTTCCGTTTTCCCGAACTTGCCTCCATCCGTTTTGGTCAACAGGGGAGCTGTCAAGGCATAGGCTTCTCCTCCAAGTTTGCGGCGAATGAGCTCGGTACCGGTTACTATATTGCCCCACTGATCTGATCCTCCCATTTGCAACCTACAGTTCTTATTCTCATAAAGCCACAGGAAATCATAACCCTGCACGAGTTGATATGAAAATTCTGTAAACGATATACCCGATTCCAGCCGTTTTTGTACTGAATCCTTTGCCAGCATATAATTCACCGTTATATGCTTACCAATCTCTCTGAGGAAACCGAGAAAGCTGAATCCTTTTATCCAGTCATAATTGTTAACCAGCTCAGCTGCGTTGGGTCCCGACTCAAAATCCAGGAATTTCATCAGTTGTTTCTTCTGACATTCAAGATTATAATTCAAGGTCTCCTCTTCAATAAGGTTCCTTTCCTCTGATTTCCCGGAAGGATCACCCACCATGCCCGTAGCGCCACCGACAAGGGCAATGGGTTTATGACCGGAAAGCTGAAAGAATTTGAGCAACATAATAGAAACCAGGTTGCCAATATGCAGGGAGTCGGCCGTAGGATCAAATCCAACATAGGCACTTGTCATTTCCTTTGCCAGCTGTTCCTCCGTCCCCGGCATCATGTCGTGTATCAGTCCTCTCCAGCGAAGTTCCGCAATGAAATTCATATATCTTTTTTTCTGCAAAGATATAAATTTGATATTAAAGAAAAGCTGCAAGCTTCAAGCTGCAAGCTTATATAATGGCTAAACACTATTTTGATATGCAGAGATTGAGTAGGGTGGTTTTGAAATTAAAAATTTATCTCATAGGATAGACTTTTCAGCATATTTCTCTTCTTCTTTCTTTGTCTGCCATACAAAAAAAGGACAGGTATGTTAAGTGTAAAATGTTGTTAGAAGAATTACTTCAGAAAAAAATATCTGGTTATTAAATCTTTATGAAATGAAAATAAAAGACACCTCTACTTGTCTTGAGTTTTAAAAAATAATATCCCTGCCTTAAAGAAATTATAGAGACAGGATTCTGGGGGACTAAAAAGTCTTCTCTTTGGCAAATCAACCCTGATAAATTAATTAGTTCATATCCCAGTATTTCGAATCCATCCGGATACTGAATGTATAAATTGGTTGCGGATGGATTAGGATATACCTTTATTTGCTTTTTTAACATTCCCGAATCTTCGGGGAGTTGGGTGTAAAGAGGTGGAAGATAATCACATGGAAGAGTTGTAGGCCAGCCAGGGATCCTATAAAAAATCGTACTGTCTTCATAACACCTCAAGCAATTTATTGCGCCTTCCATGACCTGCATACGAGTAACTCCGAACAAATATTTTAATGAGCCCAGCCTTTCAATTATTGGAGCATAGCCGACCATACTATCCGGATCAGTAAATACATAATCAGAATTTTCAGTGGGTGAGGTATAGAATCTTTTCAAATTTATTCCATTAATGAACAGGTTATAATTTATGCTATCAATCACATATTGAAATAATTGACAATCCGGGTAACAACCTTCAGGGCAGTAACCAGGAAATGGAGTATCTTTTACAGTCACAATATCCCCAGGCGTCGCACTAAAGTCGTATAATACATCGAAGCCATTGGATGTTGAATTATAAATAAAGACTTTGTTTGAATTAAAAAATGTGTATTGATATGGACAATTTAGTGTATCCCAATGATAAGTCCCATTAGGTTCCATCTCAGCATAAATAACATAAGAATTGAGCTTCTGGCATAAGACGTCATTGATTGTTACATCTCCAATGGATTCGATGACAGCAAGCTCATATTGCATCCCAGGGGTAAAACTGTAATACCATTTTGCTCCTGTTGGGGCCCATTTCTGGGAGTAAATTAATAATGAGTTTGCCAAAAGGGCTAAAATAATAATACTCCTTTTCATATTCAGGCTATTTTTGTCTTACGATTTTTTATACTGATGATTATATATATCATCCAAATATACATTACAAACCGTTTGGTTTACACACAGACGAATAAAAATCCAGTCCGTAGCTCAAGCGCTGCACGTGCTCGAAGCACAATCATTTATATTTGCGCAATAATCTAAAATTCGACATTTTATGAAACGA
>JAPLDP010000044.1 GCA_026391695.1 Bacteroidota bacterium | reverse complement strand
TCTCACGCTCCCTGAGCGCTTCAATGGCCACCTGCGCCTTAAAGGCTGCTGTAAATTTTCTTCTTCTTTTTTTCATATCACTGGTAAATTTAATTGTTTTTTCAACTTAACCAGTGGTCTGAATTTTGGGGAGTATTATATTGTTTAATCCATATAAGACTTTCGGTTCTTCTGAAATCGATAATTCATCGGGAATAAATCCATTAGCATCAGCATCATCTTCGTTGGCAACATAACTGAAAATGGTGGCAATTTTTAAATTGTGCTGTCCATCTTCTTTTTTCTTTTGAAAAATATCATAGTACTTGATCAACGTGTCTATGCTGCTCACGCAAAACATTGCGGTAAATTCTTTGCTATGTGTTTTGCGGTTGTGATTGGCTAATATGTAATCGGCAATTTTTTCCAACCGTACCGGTGATTCCATCAATTCTTTGATGTCAATGTCTTCTACTTCAATATCAATTTCTGTGGCACTTTCTTTCTTCTTGTATCTGCCGACATATTCAACCGAAAACTTCAATACATTTTCGTCTTTTATGGCATCAGTGATGACATATTTATGCAGACACTCACCAAACAATTCCTTGGTTGTTCGTTTTCCTAATTCATTTTTTACGGCATTCTCATTGAAAATAGGTGTGCCGGTAAAACCAAACAGTTGTATGTTATTGAAAAATGACCTGATACGTTTATGCGTTTCTCCAAATTGGGTGCGGTGGCACTCATCAAAAATAAATACGAGGCGCTGATCTTTCAGTTTTTCCATCTTGCCTAAATACCTTCCTTTGCTGATGGCGGTATTCAGTTTCTGTATGGTTGTAACAATGAGTTTGGTGTCGTCTGAAAATTGTTCAACCAATTGTTTGGTATTGTCTGTGCCATCCACGCAACCTTTTTTAAAACTATCAAATTCTTTGTTAGTCTGGTAATCCAAATCTTTTCTATCTACCACAAACACGACTTTTTTAATCTTAGGCAGATGGGTAAGAATCTGACTTGCTTTGAAGGATGTAAGTGTTTTACCCGAACCAGTGGTGTGCCATATATAACCATTACTGCGGCTGTGCATTACCTTGTCAACAAGTGCTTCAACAGCATAATATTGATACGGACGCAACACCATCAGTATTTTGTTAGTTTCGTTCAGCACAATGTATTTGCATATCATTTTAGAGATATGGCAAGGCTCTAAAAACTCAGAAGTAAAACCGTCCAGGATATTGGTAAGTCGTTTATTTTCTTTATTCGTCCAATAAAAGGTCTGTTTAAACGATTGATACCTGTTGTTGGCAAAATACTTTGTATTTACACCGTTGCTGATTACAAAAATCTGAATGTATTGATACAAGGCAGAATTTGCACCGAAGGAATGACGCTGGTACCGGTTGATTTGATTAAACGCTTCTTTAAGTTCCAGTCCTCTGCGTTTGAGTTCTATTTGTACCAATGGTAAGCCGTTAATGAGCAGCGTAACATCGTAACGGTTTTTATACTTGCCTTCCATTGTAATCTGATGTGTAACCTGAAATTGGTTTTGGCACCAATTCTCGATATTGATAAATTCAAAATACAGGTTATCGCCGTTATCCTTTAGAATGTGCTGCTTTTCTCTGAGTGTTTTTGATTTTTCAAATACCGAACCTTTGCTTAGGATATTGAGAACCTTTTCAAACTCCTTGTTGCTAAAATGAATATTGTTGTGTCTTTCTAACTGCTGTTTAAGGTTGGCAATAAGTTCCTTTTCGTCACTGATAAGTATCAGGCCATAACCTAATTTTTGCAATTGGGCTACTAATTGTTCTTCTAATATCTGTTCAGGTTGCTTAGGCATTTTAACAAAACATTTTTTGTAATAAACCTTTTTTCCAGTGTTCGGTTTTATCTATCTGTTTTTTGGTGTAGTCTATTTTTTCGTCTATGGCAGATAGGAAATTGGCGATTTTAATTTGTTCGGCAAGACAAGGAATGACAACAGGAAAAGTTTTATATTCTTCTGCATTAATACCTGGTTGACCTGAACGCATCGACATCATTTGTACCCATTTATTGTATGAATTCAAAAAAGTTTGAAAAAAAATAAAGTACGGATTAGCATCTGTGATTGAAAACCTTATTAAAAAGCCTGCAAAATATATATTGCCATCTCTAATATCATAAAGATAAGTTTTACCTACACTTGCACCTGTTCGTGCAAAAATCATATCTCCTTCATTTAACTTATATTTTTCTTCTATTACACAATCAGGTGAAGATAACGGATTAGGTAAAAACTTTCTTGACTTTTCATCTATATCGGTAATTCTAAGGTATTTATTTTCCCCATCAAATGGAATTGCTGCTGCATTCATTCCATACATAATCTTATTTGCAATCTCACCCAACTTTTTTTTCTCCCACTTCGGAAACTCTTTGCCGGTATCATCTTTAAACCGCAATTCCTGCGAAAAGAGTTTTTGCATTACACCTTTTTTGTATTGCTCCAGAAGAATTTTCTTTTGTTTGAGTCCGGCAATTTTCTTGTCTATTGTTGTAAAGAATGAAGCTATGCGGGTTTGTTCGGGAAAGATGGGAAATGGAATAGGCATTGCAAAAAAATCACCGGTTGTAATATTCATACGGTCAGCTCTTGCTCCATAATTTGCAATGCTTTCCATATATTCATGCCAAAATGAAGTAGAAAAATATTTTTCAAAAAAGTCTATGTTTCCTTTTAGAAGTTTAAAAACTAAATACAGTGGTGACATTACGCCTAATCCAATGTGGTTTCTACTTATTGGGCCAACTGGAGCATAATTTGAAATTCTTGGATTGTAAATGAAATCATCTTTTTCGACAACATAGTAATTCAATAAGTTATTTTGATTAGCAATATCTTTATCAAAATAATCTCTTTGATTAACGATTCCTAGACTTGCAGAGTTTGTAAATACATTGTTGATTGAATTATCTTGATTTTTATAAATTTTCTTTTCTGCAATTTCTCCTAACTTTTTCCTTTTCCATTCTCCTTCAAACTCAGGAAAGCGTAATTGTGGTATGTTCTTTTGTTTTTCCATTTTTTAAAAAGGCGTGGTGATATTGAGTTCTTTACAAAAACCTTCAATGGTTTTGTCAGTTTCGCTCATCTCTTTTTCCAATGCCTGCAATTCCCGGGCAATTGCATTTATATCAATGCTCTCATCCGCCTCAAAAGTATCTACATAACGAGGTATATTCAGATTGTAGTCGTTGTCTGCTATTTCTTTAAGTGTTGCTCGTTTGCTGTATTTATCCTCCTCTTTCCGGCTCCGGTATGTGGTGATGATCTTATCAATATGTTCGTCACGTAGAATGTTTTGCGTTTTTACCTTATCAAAATGTTGGCTTGCATCAATAAATAGTACATCTTCGGGATTTTCTCTGCATTTTTTATATACCATAATACAAGCGGGAATGCTTGTTCCATAAAACAAGTTTGCAGGCAAACCAATTACAGCATCCAAAAAGTTTTTGTCCTCGATCAGATATTTGCGGATATGTCGTTCTGCACCACCGCGAAACAAAGCACCATGAGGCAATACGATCGCCATGGTACCGTTTTCAGCCAAATGGTAAATCATGTGTTGCACAAATGCATAGTCGGCTTTGCTTGCCGGTGCTAATTTCCCATATTGGCTAAAGCGATCATCGCTTGTAAATAATGGGTTAGCACTCCAATGTGCAGAAAATGGCGGATTGGCAACAATGGCTTCAAACGTCATCCCTAAATGTTGCGGATGCTCCAATGTGTCCTCTTGCTTAATATCAAATTTGCGGTAATGCACACCATGCAAAATCATATTCATTCGGCAAAGGTTGTAAGTAGTACGGTTCATTTCCTGTCCGTAAAAGTTACTAACCTCTTTTACTTGGCGAGCAATACGCAATAGTAATGAACCTGAACCTGATGTTGGGTCATAAGCCGATTTTAGTTTTGTTTTTCCAGTAGTAACAATTTTTGCTAAAACGGTACTAACTTCTTGTGGTGTGTAAAATTCGCCAGCTTTTTTACCTGCACCACTGGCAAACTGAGCAATTAAATATTCATATGCATCACCTAAAACATCTAATTCCGTATCTTCTAATTTAAAATCAATTTTGTCAAGGTGTGAAAGCACTTTTGCAATGATTTCATTCCTTGCTTCGGGAGTTTTGCCAAGTTTAGTGCTGTTCAAATCCATGTCTTCAAAGAGGTTGTCGAAATCCTCTTCACTTTCAGTGCCCATGGTGCTGAGCTGGATATTGGTCAGGATTTTTTGCAGATCTTCGAGTATAAAATGACTTTCTTTCTCCTTATTTCCGTTTCCATTACCACGTTTTGCAACTTCACCGAACAATTCGGAAGGTTTTAAGAAGTAGCCCAACTTCCCCAATGCTTCTTCTTTGATGGCTGTAATATATTCTTTGCCTTTCGTGGTGTTTTCTTTTATATCACGATATTTAATATTGTCTTGTTGTAAAATCGTATTGGCATAAATCTCCATCTTTTCAGAGAGATATTTATAAAAAATAAATCCCAAAATATAATCACGGAATTCGTCCGCATTCATCTTACCTCGGAGGGTATTAGCTATATTCCAGAGCTGTTGTTCAAGTTGCCGTTTTTGATCTTCACTCATCAGTTAAATTTATATTATTAAAATTTCAACGTTCTTGCTCGGTAGGAGAAAAAACTAAAACACATTTGTACCGGCAAGTTACAAAAATATATATTGAATATTGGTCAATGCTTTTACAATTAAATCCGGCATCTCCATAATAGAATTTATATACCTTTTTAGGTACACCGCTACCTTTGATTTCTGCACGATCTATACTCAGATGATTAAGAGTATTACTCATCTTATATTCCGGGTCATTGATTCTCTTACCTGAAGGGCTCGCCGCCCCTCGGACTCCTGGCATTTTGCTTCACTAAATTTCTCTCTTTAAAAAAAGCTATCGGAGGCAGCGTCCTGGTGGGCCGGAGGGGGTGTGGGAGTGAAATTCCATATCATGGAGGAACGGTTTAATGGATAAAATTTCAAAAGACGTAGGAAAAAGTGTAAAAATATCACAAAAGACGTACGACATTTTGTGTATTTGGTGGAAAGGGATAACAACCGAATTTTCATGATCAGGTCAATTTGAGTTACCTGGAGGTGGAGGCGGGGGCCGCTCACCAGACGGAGAGATGACATCTCTGGCGAGATGTCATCCCTTTTATCATGTGGTAGCAGATCATTTAGCAGAAAGCAAAATTATTCGGCTTTCATGGGGAAGTAATTATTTAAAAAAACTTTGGCCAGGAAAGCTTAAGAGAATAGAATTACGTTATTTTATTGTATCTTGGTCTTTTGATATCATTATCAGTGATATTATGAAGCCAACCAAAGAAAATAAACTGAAAAAAGAGCCGAAAGAACGCTTTTCATTTGAGATCATCGTTTCAATCACCCTTCTGCTGGTTTTTATCCTGGTGATCATCACCAGCATTTTTATCCTACCTGCGCCTCGATCAGATAATCCTTACAGTGAGTTCCGGCATACGGCCCGACCAGAAACTGATCCTTGTGAAAGATATCTTCAATGACCTGACAGAAGCGGAAAATAGCGTTAAATCATATACCCTGATGAAAAATGCAGAGGATATGTCACGTTTCTACAGTATCACGGAAGTAACAGGAAGCAAATTCGACGAGCTGAAACAACTGTGTGTTCCCGGTGATACCATGGCTTCTTTGATCGATACCCTTGATGGCCTGGTGGAAGAGAAATTCGAAATACTCGATATGCTGCTTCTCATGCAGGATGAATCCAATGTAGAACAGGCCATGAAAGGGGTGATGCAAAGCCTCAAGGAAAAGGAACCACCTGCCGGAACTGCCGCCGTTGATACAAGTGACCAATTGGTCAAAAAAAAGGAAGGCAACTTCTTTACCCGCCTCTTTTCAAGGAAAGATCGGAAAAGGAAAAAGGAAACAGACACGGCCACTGCAACACCTGTACCTGAACGTGAACTCTTACTTGATGAGATCAGCTCCCTGGTGAAGAAAGCCCGGAAGGAAGAGATGACGCGTTCGCAGACATTGCGGCAGGAGGAGTGGGATCTGCTGCAGCAGGATAAGCTGGTCATGGACAAGATAAGGATGGTCATCGCAACGATGGAGCAGGTGGAGGCCGCTTACCTTGCCATCAGCACCAAAAATGCTGAAAGAAAAGCCGGTGAGGTCAAGCATATCATTATTGCTTTCGTCGTCTCTGCTTCTTTGCTCCTTCTGATGGCAACATTGGTGATATATCGCTATGTAAGATGGAACAACGATTACCGGAGAGCGCTGAAGTTGGCCAGGAATGAGGCAGAGGAGCTGGCCAGGGCAAAGGAACAGTTCCTGGCGACAATGAGCCACGAGGTAAGATCCCCTATGAACATCATCTCAGGCTTTATCGGGCAGCTCCTGAAAAGCCGGCTGGATGCGGATCAGCGCGATCAACTCGATATGGTGAAAAAATCGTCCGACCACCTGCTGCAGATGATTAACGATCTGCTAGATCTTTCGAGACTTAAGGCAGGTAAACTCGAACTGCAGGAAACCGAATTCAGCCCTGGTGAGGTTATGAACGATATGCAGAATATGCTGGCGCCGATAGCGATGGAAAAAAAAATAGACTTGCTTGCCTGGACAGATCCTGCTCTTCCGGCAGTCGTTTGCGGCGACGCGGTGAGACTCCGGCAGATATTATTCAATCTGGCCGGCAATGCCATCAAATTTACTGATAAAGGGCAGGTCTCCCTCAGGGCCTATCCAGGTCAAAGCACCAATGAAGATACACTTTTCATCTTTGAAGTGAAAGATACCGGGATCGGCATCAACGAATCTGACCTGAATAAGATCTTCGAGGAGTTTGAACAGGGAGCAGGGATTGCCGGTCAGCACAGGGGAGGCACCGGCCTGGGCCTGGCTATCACACGGAAACTGGTCGAACTCCAGGGTGGAAGGTTGTGGGTCGAAAGTCGTGTGGGAGAAGGCTCTTCTTTCAGGGCAGAGATCCCCTACCATATTTCAAAAGGTAAACTGAAAAACGAAAATTTATGTGAGACGGCAGTTGACCGGTCGCTGGAAAACATCCGGATTCTGGTTGTGGATGATGAAGAATACAACCGCCGGCTCATGAAGGCTGTTCTGGGGAAATATGGCTGTGTTGTCACAGAAGCCAAAAGCGGAGAGGAAGCCCTGCATGGAATCAGTGGGCACCCAGTGGAAGTCATTCTGATGGACCTTCGTCTGCCAGGGATGAGCGGGGCGGAGGCAGCCCGAGAGATCCGTAAGATTAGTGCTGACGGTGGAACGAAGATTCCCATTATAGCGGTCAGCGCTGCCGTCACACCAGCCAGCATGGAAGAATTCCGGAAAAACGGCATCGACGATTTTATCTTAAAACCATTCGATGAAGAGCACCTGGTGCAAACCATCCTTGCGGTTCTTGCCAAAGATGCCAAGCAGAAAAAAATAGAGAAGAAAGTCTTTACGACAGCTACCGCACCTGCACCTGAAAATAATATAAAGTCCAGGCCTGCTTATGACCTGAAGCCGCTCATGGAGGCCAGCGCCGGGGACAAGGTGTTTTTTGGCGAGATGATCCGTCTTTTTATAGAAAATACAACTCAGGGATTGAATGAAGTCAGCACATGTATTGCCGTGAATGAATGGGAAAAAGCAGCTGATATCATCCATAGTCTAAGCCCTCCCTGCCATCACCTGAAGGCAGAACGGCTCTACACCCTGTTGAAAGATGCAGAACAATCACTGCGAACGACCGGGAAATATCATCTGGCAGCCGAAACGATCCGGCAGGCCAGGAAGGAGTTTGATCTCATCGCGAAAGACCTGGAAACACACTGTGAACTTTAACGATTAAATCATTGGCTATGCAGGAAGAACAATTTAGAATATATGTGGTAGAAGACAACGAATGGTATAACAGGCTTCTGGTTCATCATCTGAATATGAATCCTGAATACGAGGTAACGAGCTTCCTCAAAGGTAAAGAGTTGCTGAAACACCTCCACGAACTACCCGATGTGATCACACTCGATTACCGGCTTCCTGATATTAAAGGCTCCGATCTGCTACGGAAGATCAGGGAATTTGATGAATCCATTGAAGTGATCATTATTTCTGAACAGGAGGATATACAGGTGGCAGTGGATCTTCTCAGGGAAGGAGCATCTGATTATCTCATAAAAAATGAAGAGATCCAGGAACGGTTACATAACACTATCCGCAAGATAAAGGAAAAGGCCGGACTGAAGAAACGGATCAGGGCACTGGAAAAAGAAGTGATCACCAAATACGATTTTGAAAAGGTCATTATTGGAAACAGCAAATCTATCCTTACAGTCCTTGAATTGATGAATAAAGCTGTCACAAATAATATAACCGTAACCCTCACAGGCGAAACAGGCACAGGCAAGGAAGTTGTTGCCAAGGCGATTCATTACCACTCAGCCCGGCGTGATAAACCGTTTGTTCCGGTCAACATGAGTGCCATTCCATCTGAGTTGTTCGAAAGTGAGTTTTTTGGCTTCGAAAAAGGTGCTTTCACAGGAGCTGTCGCACGCCGCAAAGGCAAATTTGAAGAAGCGGATGGCGGGACGCTCTTCCTTGATGAGATTACCGAAACCGACATCAATTTCCAGCCCAAACTACTCCGGGCCTTGCAGGAGCGGGAGATCAACCGCATCGGCAGCAATGAGACTGTAAAATTCGATTGCCGTGTGATGGTGGCCACCAACCGGAATCTTCAGGATGAAGTGAAAAAGGGTATGTTCAGGCAGGACCTGTATTATCGTCTCTTCGGACTGACCATCGATCTGCCGCCGCTGCGTGAGCGCGACAGCGATGTGCTCATCCTTGCCCGCCATTTTATGGCGATACAATCAATCTTGCCGATATTATACTCGGCCAGCCCAATTTCCTGTCAGATGTTATTTCAGAAGAGATGACCCTTAAGGAATACGACAGGAGCATTGTAAAGATTTATCTGAATAAAAATAACGACAATATCAAGCTTGTCGCTCAAAAACTGGGCATCGGACAGGCGACTATTTACCGGATGCTAAAAGATCAATGATCATCCCGTACATTTTATCAAAATGATAAAATCCTTATCATTTTAATAACCTCAATTTATTTCATTTATAAATAACTTACTGATTTATTATTGGTTACCATGATTTTTCCTTAATGGTACGCCGTTGGTATTATCAGGCAGGATTAAAATAAAAAAAGGAAGACATATGGAATCAAAAGTTAATAACTAAAGTTTCGCACCTAAATTTATGCTTTCATTATTAGCCTGTTTATCTTAAAGATTTTTTATTAAGCTCTTGCACTTCAATGTTATTCGTTTTTCATTTTTGATTTATGCAACGCGTCGAAATATTTGATCATCA
>JAPLDP010000043.1 GCA_026391695.1 Bacteroidota bacterium | reverse complement strand
ATACAAAAAGTCAAAGAACGATTATAAGTCCAGCACCGTTTAGCCCAATATGATGAGGCTTTCGGAGCTGAAAATTTAAAGTATGGTTGTTTTGTCTTTCAAATTTCTAATAAATAAAAGTTTTTAGAGGTACCCTTATGTGTAAATAATACTGAATAACTTTTTCCGAATTGTCTTTTTTATGAATCCAGACGATTAAAACAAATTATCAAAAACCTAAATGAAAAACCTATGAGAACAGAATTTTACAATTATTTAAAAGTAAACACTATGGCAAAAAAATTCCTGTTAGTTATAGGAATTCTGTTGTTAAGTGTGTCATTTACTATTACTGCACAGCAGCAGTACAGCTATTCAGGAGCAGTTCATAGTAGTGACGGTGGACCTTTACCTGGCGTTAATGTTATCGAAAAGGGTACAACCAACGGAACAATGACGGACATCAATGGCAAATTCCTGTTGCATTCATCCAATGCATCCCTGGTACTAACCCTCTCCATGGTAGGTTATACTACCTATGAGAAAGAAATGAAGCAGGGAGAAACCGTTGATATCGCATTGGTTGAAAATATTATTGGCCTTGAGGAAGTTATCGTGATAGGTTATGGTACCCAAAAACGAGCGAATGTCACAGGTGCAATAGCAAATTTGAATGCCAAACAGCTCACCGAAGTCCCGGTTGCCACGGTTAATGAGGCATTGCAAGGTCGATTGACGGGTGTCAGTGTCACAAACAACTCTGGTTCACCCGGATCGGGTTTGAAGGTGGTGATCAGGGGTGTCGGTACCAATGGTAGCGCGCAGCCACTTTATGTGGTTGATGGAATCAGGACCGGGGATATTGATAATGTTGAACCTTATGATGTTGAATCCGTCGAGGTCCTGAAAGATGCAGCCTCTGCAGCCATATATGGGGCTGATGCTGCCAATGGTGTTATTCTCATTACCACAAAAAAAGGAGTGAAAACTACAGGAACTGGGACAGGACTGGTAAGCTATAATTTTCAAATCGGCACGCAGAGTATTGGCAAATATACTCATCCAATGGATGCTTCAAGTTATGCCACATGGGTAAATGAAGCTAATGTGGGTGTCGAAATCCCAACCAATAGCTCAATTAATACCAGTTGGATGGATGAGATCCAGCAAAATGCAATGCAACAAAGGCATCATCTTTCTTTCAGCAGGGCCACAAATTTGGGGTCTTACTATATATCAGGATCATACATGAATCAAGACGGTGTGGTTGGTGGCGATAAATCTAATTTAGAGCGTTTTACCTTGCGTACTAATGTAACACAACAGGTTAAAAATTGGTTGAAAGTCGGGACGAACCTGACATATTATCATTTCAGGCGCAATGCTATTACAGAAGACGATGAATTCGGGGGGCTCATTGCTTCGGCGTTAATGCTTGATCCACTGACACCGGTCATTTATGAAGGTGCTTTGTCCGATAATGCACAGAGTGCTTTGGACCAAGGATACACACTCGTACAGAACGGTGATGGAAAGTATTATGGCGTTTCAGATTATGTTAAAGGTGAGATCGCAAATCCATTAGCCCAGTTAGAGATCGCGAAAGGTTCTACCAAACAGGATAAATTTATGGGTAACATTTATGCAATCCTGGGTGGTGCAGCATGGAAAGGATTTTCTTTAACCACCAGGGCCAGTGTTGATGTCGCTAACCAGTTATTCCATACATGGTATCCTTCATTCTGGTTCTCATCCGAACGAATGAATACACAGGCCAATGTCAGAGATAATACGGATACATGGTCTACATGGATGTTGGAAAACTTCGTGACATACGATAGCATCTTTAATAATAAACACCATATTAATGTAATTGCAGGTATGTCGGCACAGCAATACACGCATAAATATCTGACTACTATCTCCGGACCCATTTTTGCCGAAGATGACAATTTTGCGGAACATGGTGATGTTGAAGTGGATGGAAAGGTGAGTGGCAGTCTTCGTGACGACAGGCTTGTATCCTACTTTGGACGGGCTTCCTATGAATATGATGGCAGATACCTTCTTAGTTTTGTTTTCCGTCGTGATGGAACGTCACTGCTGGGTACTGATAACAGGTGGGGAAATTTCCCGTCTGTTTCTGCAGGCTGGATCGTCACCGGTGAGGATTTCTGGAATGTTGATTTCGTCGATTTCCTGAAAATCAGAGCCTCATGGGGACAAAATGGTATGCTCTCAGGACTTGGTCCCGATCAGTTCAGGGCTTTAATTACTACTTCTGGAATTAAATACCCAAAACCTGGGGGCGGATTCTATACCGGTGCCGAACCGGAATTATTGGCTAACCCTGAACTTGTCTGGGCCACCAGCGAACAAGTTGACATCGGTTTGGATATGTACATGTGGGCAAACAGATTATCCTTTGGTTTCGACTATTTCAACAAGACTACAAAAGACCTTCTGACCCCAGGTACACCTCCTCTTTCAGTAGGTAATTATGCACCTTTTGTAAATGCCGGTGATGTAACCAATAAAGGTGTTGAATTTGAAATCGGTTTGAGGAAATATGAAAGTGCGTTCAAGTATGATATGAATTTTAACTTAACATGGTTGAATAACGAAGTTACTTACCTGAATCCATTACTCGACCGGGTCCAAGGTAACTCCGTCGGGACCGGATGGACCGCAACCTGGTTAGAATTGAATCAACCCGTATGGTATTTCCGTGGGTATAAAACCGATGGTATATTTCAAAATCAGCAACAAATTGATGCATACAAAGAGGCTAATGGCGGTTTAGCCGGTTACAATCCGGTTCCGGGTGATCCCGTTGTAGTTAATACCAATGGTGATAACCTGATCAATGATGAGGATCAGACTTCTATCGGTGATCCGCATCCGCACTTTATGTGGGGTGCTATATTCAACTTTGCCTATCATGGATTCGACCTGAGGTTATTCTTACAGGGAGTTCATGGTCAGGATATCCTCCTGGGCTGGAATCGTTACGACAGGTCTACTTCCAATAGGCCGCAATTTTTCTTTGATGATAGATGGACAGGCGAAGGCAGTACAAACGAACGGCCACGTGCTGACCAGTCCAATCCTTTTATCTATAACAGTGACCTGATGGTATATAAAGGTTCCTACGTCAGGATCAAGCAGATCCAGTTAGGTTATACACTTCCGGGAAAAGTAATGGACAAAATGAAAATACAAAACCTCAGGTTTTATGTGTCATTAGATGATTTCTTCACATTCACCAATTACCCGGGTATGGATCCCGAAGCAGGTTCCCCTGATGATAACAGCCAGGGAATAGACCGTGGATTATATCCTACACCCAGAACGTTTTTATTTGGGTTATCATGCTCTTTCTAATAAACCTAACAAGTTGAATAAAAATCCAAAATGTTTTACCAAAAATATATAAAAATGAAAATTCAATATAAAATACTGTTTGTCTTTGCAATGATTGTAGCAACTACTGCTTGCAAAAAAGACTTTTTAGATGTAGATCCAATCGGTAAAATGTCGGAAGACCTCTTTTACAATACTGATGAAGATGCTACAAAAGCCATCATGGCAACTTACGATATCCTTCAGTGGATGTATGCACGCGACTGGAACAGCGCTTACCTTGTAAAAACTTTCCCTTCTGATGAATCAAATGTAGGAGGTGGAGATGCAGGGGATCAGCCTCCTTTACAGGAAATGGGAAATTTCACCTATGGGGCCAGTAATGCTACCATCACAGCCGTATGGCAATCAAACTATTTTGGGATCTACAGGGCAAATAAAGTGATTACTAATGTGGAACCTGCCACAGACCTGCGTAAACAAATAATTGCAGAAGCCAAATTCTTACGGGCTTACTATTTTTTTGAAATTGTAAGCATGTTTGGGAAAGGCCCGTTGATGTTAACAGAGCCCGCTCCGAGTGAATATAACCAGCCCTTCAAATCAACTGGTGAACTTTACGCTCAGATCGAAACTGACCTGACAGAAGCAATAGCAGATCTGCCGGAGAAAAGCGAATATGACCCTGCAAATATTTTCAGGGCCTCGAAAGGAGCTGCATTGTCATTACTGGGAAAAGCTTACCTGTATCAGGAAAAATGGACTGAAGCTGCTCAAACATTTGAACAAGTGATCGTTTCGAATGAATATCAGTTGCAGGAAGATTACTCGACACTTTTTCTTAAAGAATCCGAATTTGGAGTTGAGTCAATTTTCGAAGTATCATGGGTAACTACCGAGGGATATGACTGGGGGACATTCCAATGGGGTGGTAACCGTGCCATGGAAAATAACATCACCTGGCAGCTTACGGGTCCGAGAGGTGACTATTTCGTGCCCGGAACGACAGGGTTGATCGGAGGATGGGGATTTAACTATCCAAATGATAATGCCTACCAGGTGTTTGTTGAAGCAGGAGACATAACAAGAAGACCGGCATCCATACTTTCTTTAGAAGATCTTCGTGCCCAGGGTGGTGATTGGACTAACGAGACATCCTGGGGATGGGATGGCTATATTCGCGTAAAATACGGCACCAGGTTAGATGAAACCAGTAACGCGGGCGGAGCCGTGGCTGAACTGAATTATGGCACCAATCTCCGCCTGCTAAGATATGCCGATGTTTTATTAATGGCTGCAGAAGCCAACTATCGTGCCGGCAATAATGGAAAAGCAGCAACCTATCTGAACCAGGTACGACAAAGAGCACACCTGGCACCTTATGCAGGAGATTTTTTCCAGGCACTTGTTAAAGAACGGCAAATGGAACTTTGCTTTGAGGCCGTGAGATTCCTTGACTTGATTAGATGGGGGATGGCAGCAGAGGTACTGGGCCCATTGGGATTTGCAGCCGGAAAAAATGAATTGTATCCCATCCCGCAAGATGAGATGAGGAACAATTCAAACGCTCAACAGAATCAAGGCTATTAATAAGCTCAGCTTATTAGGCAATACAGTTTTTGGGTTTTTACTATTGTATGGCAGGGCGCTAGTTAGTGCCCTGCATTTTTTTTACCCATTGAACTGAACCCTGGATTTTAATATAAAGGCTACTCCCCAAAAGTTTCACTCCAAACTGTAAGTTACATTTGCGCATTAAAGCATTCAACAAGAGTAAATATCCGGAAATTAAATTTGTAGAGCATTGCACTTATGAGTTTTTGGACAGCGGAATAACCATTAAGGTATACATTACACAAATTTATTTTATTTTTTTGCGATGACTATAAGCCTTTGGAAATCGACAATGTGCTGGCAAAGAGGGATATCATTTGCCAAACAATTTCTTGCAACTTTCACAAATTAGTGAATCATTTATTCCGGTGAATCCAAACCCATTCCATATATAAGCAGCTATATGTGTTTGGGTTGCTGTGCTATCAGGATTTACAAATGAATCTCCTCGATGCAATGCACACAACACTTTATTGTCAAGTGGGGATATAACAGCATCTAGTAATGGCCATGCCAATGCTGAACCACGCCACTTTGCTATAAGACCCTTATTATCTGCACTATATACATATGGTCTTAGGCTGATCTCTCCGTCTAAACTTGAATAGTGTCGTTCAAGAGTAAATAAATATTCATTTACTCCATCGAGCTTACTCGAAGTAATTGAAATGACTGATACCGGATGAGTTCTCCAGGTTTTTCCCCCATTTTGAAAGGCCTCCAAAATAATTTTATCTTGACAACTATCTGATATTGATAATGGCTTGAGGGTAAAACCATTTATATGTATCATACTACTTCTCAATGATAGAGGTTTTAAATTGAAGTTCCTATTTTCTGTAATTTCAGGGTAGAAAGAATTTGCTTTTGTATGAGTGATGATTCCATTACATTGATATTTCCCATTGCGAATACTAATATCAGCGATTAACCCCTCCTTCGTTCCTGGATATTTTTGGTCAAACAAATGGTTTCCAAGGGAGAAAAACACAGGTTTGTCTTCAATCATTTCAGGTTTTTGGATAACATGCGGATGGCTCCCTATAATTACATCAGCACCATTATTTACTAACCATTCGGCGGTTTCTCTTTGCTCTCTATTCGGCCACTCAAGCAATTCACTGCCCCAATGGATCGATACAATTACGATATTAGCCAAACAGCTTGCCAGCCTCAATTTCTGTTTTATTTCGATTGAAGAAATTTCATTTCTATTAAAGTCACGACCAAGTACTATATTAAGAGTCAACAAAGCAATAACAACATCTTTAATCGTGAAAAACTGCGGGGAATTATCAAAAAAAACGGGAGAAATGTTACAATTCCGAAGTGCCTCAATAGTTTTTTCTTTGCCTCCTTCGCCTAAATCACAACTATGATTGTTCTCAAGTGTGATAATCTTAAAACCAGCTTCACTGAGTAAGGAAATATGAGCATTTTCTACATTAAAGACTGGTGAACCTGAATTAGATGGTAATTGGTCCTCATATTTACCAACGGCGCCCTCTAAATTGCCTATGACAAGGTCAGCCGATTGAAAAAGAGGTTTCAAATCTTCCCATGGAGAAGTATTTCGGATTTTAAATTCTGCTCTTACATTGCGTGAAAGTAAAATGTCACCTACAAATAAAATATGTATTTCCGGATAATCCTTCTTACAACCTTGAGCAATAATGACAAAAAGGGAAATTAATAGCAGGTTTGTGGTCTTCCAGAGGCACTTTGATAAGTTATATATGGTTTGATCCATGATAATATTTCTTGTGAATTTACTTTCTCCCGCCATTCACTATCACTTAGAATTTGATTTGAAGGGAATTCATAATAAGAGTAAATTGAACCTTTAACAATTTGATGCCTTCCGTAAAAAGGTACAATATAGTTCCATTCCGTTGCATTTCCGACAGCAGCCATCAGGTAATGAGTAATAATACCATCATCCGCAACATCGGCAATTTTTGCAATAGGATCCGGGTTCGAAAGAGCGTAATCTTTGTTCGAAAGACTATTGAACACCAAAAACAAATGTTCACCTGCGCTGGCTACATAAAGAATTTTTTCATTTTCCTCGTTAGTAAGTGCCTCACCCTTTCTTTCCTTTTCAGCCATTAATTGAAAAGTACGTGCTTCTTGAGCAGCTTCTTTCAATCTCCCAATTATACCATCATACAAAGAACGATTTTCAGGACCATCTGATTCTTGTATATCAGACTTATCAGCGGTACTTTTTGGGACATGATTAATTGCACTCTCAAATAAACCTGCTATCGTTGCAAACGTAAAAGGATCTGGTTCCACATAACCTCGTGGTGCTCTCATTAAAATTTCTTCAAAACCACCTTCACCACACTCTGCTGCACTTCTTTCATTTACCAGGATAGTTGCATGCCTGAGCGTAGCCCAGGTTGCCAATCCTGTTTGTAAACGCTTGGTTTGCCATATTTCTCTATCTATAGCTCCATTTGTTGAATTAACTGTATCTGCCCATTGAACCGCGATTGCGTTAATCCATTGATTATACAGGTTATCCTTTAAATCAGATTCACTGGCATTTTCTTTAAAATTTCCCTTTAAATTTTGGATTACTTTCCGCAATGGTGGGTAATTTTTGTAATCCGAATCTAACAAATTCTCAGCAAAACTATTACCGAATGCAGCAGCCAAATCCAAACCAGATGGAAGTAGTCTTGGACCATTGGGGCCAGTTACCTGAAGTTCTGATGGAAAATTTCTATGATATACGGTCGAATAAAAAATTTCATTATCAAATCCCCATGACAATGGAAAAATAGTTAAATCCATGCCTGGATATTGGCAATAATCAGGGATATCTCTTTTTAGATTGTTCCAAACCAAAGGTGACCTTGAAGGAGAAATAAATCCATAATAGCTTTCGATCCATTTTTCTGCATACCTGATGATTTCTTTAGGCATTATGTTTAATTCTTTTAAAGCCTCGTGTTTCAATTCGTAAATAGTAGTAAAATAGCGAAATGCCTTGAAGTATTTTTCCATTTCAGGCGTTGAAGTATAATGACCTCTTGGTTTTAAATCAGAATATGCGTATTTTTTATTTATAATTTCGGTAAAACAATCCCTTTCGTTTTGAATTCTGACGACTTCCGGATTTTGAGTATTTCCTGAATAAAAATCTTTAAGTGCTGTGAAAACAGGAGCCCAGGTTAAATTCTTATTTGTGTTTTTAATATATGCATCAGCTTCATTGACAAACTTCCAAAAGTTCGGTATTGCCTCATCCCGTTCTTTAACAATAAATAGCCCCTGGTATGCTGCACCAAACAATTCCCAAAAAATATCGGTTGTCACCAGATAAGGTCTGGTAGGCGAGTTCCTGTCATAACTATTACAATAGTAGTTTTCAGATTCATATAATTTATAAAGTTGATCTTCAAGATTAGGCCGAAATAAACCAAAATGTTTTTCAAATAAATTAATTTCTTCAGTGGTTTCTGCAAACATCCAGGCATTAATGACATCTGCTAATGGTAGATCAATAGGCACGTAATTCAAGGTGTATTGTCCATCTGACATTGTCAACCCGACAACTCCTTTTCCATCTGGCACGGATGATGGCGTTGAAATGAAAAGATATTCAGGTATTTGAATCTCTTCCTTTTTTGTAGATAGAAGATAAACCCCAATTCCGGATTTATCTTTTTGCCAATGGAGAACACCTAAACCATTGGGGGTTGGAGTAATAGTGCCAATGTTGCTTACTGCAATATTCAGTGGCTTAAAATCACCCCAATACTGGGAATCATATCTTGCTACAAAGAAGTTATTACTCTTGTTCTCCCAAATCAATTGATGTCCTGCAGGATGGAAAGCAATCGGTAATGCCCAATCAGCTTCCATCCTACTTGGTTCTGCGCCGGCATCTTCAAAGTTTGTGAATGTACCGGCTGGCCCAATAACCTGATAAAAACGACTGCCATTTTCAGTAACGGAAACTATCCTGTATGATTTGTCACCATTATCCATTCCGAAAAATATACGGTAGGAATAATAGTCTTGTCTGCTCTTATTATCATAGCCAATAATGAAAGGCTGAGGGCATAATATAAGCCTTCTTAACTCTTTTGGTGAAGAAAAAATGCTATTTATAATCCAACCTTTATTATTCCTTTGAATCCTAAATATTTGATAATTTGCTTTCCTTTTCCCCATTATAAAAAAGGCCATTGCTTTAGGATGCCAGGCAATAGAATTAGCTTTAAATCCATCCGGCAATTGGCAACTATCGCAAATTTCATTTTTCCCGATTTGCCAAAACTTAATGAAATCATTTCCATCCGTGTCTTCGACAATAGCTGCTACATAAAATCCTGTTGGTGAAACTTCAAAATCAATTACTTTCTCAGAATTTTGAAATGTAAAGGACTGAGCAGTATTTGGAGAAGTTAATACGGCTATCTCAGGAATATCAAATACCCCATCCATAATGCCGCTGGTATCGCTGCATTTATTTTCAAAATTATTGGTATTTTGTTGTTTACTTTTTGATTGATTTGAACAAGAATAGAGTATTAAACTGATGGAGATAAGTGCTTGTAGAAAAGGATTAAGTCTAAAATTATTCATTTTTAATGCAATCATATTTTTTTCATTGAATTGTGTTATGGCATTTGACAATATTTGAGTCTCAACAATCAGTTTCCATTTCCAATAAACACCGTACCACTGATTATATTTTTTAATTTAGAATACCACCATTTTGTAATGCATCTGCTTATATTCCTCTCTTAATTCCTTTCGTGTTTTCATTCATGTGGTGCTTTTGAGTTGTGAATTACGTTCACGTGCAAGCGCTATATTATTTATTCTTATCAATTATCTTAAGCAGTTTTGAATAATCACAATATACCTGCCAGTGCTTTATCTTATTATTTTCGACTATTGCTTTCCATGCTGCCGGAATTCTCCAGAAATTACTATTCGATTCATCTTTAATATTTTTGTAAGTCGCACTTGCATATCCAAATAACCCAATAATCGAGTCATTCACAATGATATCTGAAATGTCAATCTTATAATCAGGAAATAAAGCATAATAGCCTTTCCAACCATCTTTCATCCCTTTTTTACCAACATATTTATCTCCACAAGCATCAATAAAGATATGATCTTCTGACATTAAGTCAACTATTTTATCTATGTTATGATCATTAATTGCATCAACAAATCTGATCACAATAGCTTTGTCCGAGCCTTTTCCCATCCTTGTTTTTATTCGTGAAACTCAAATTTTACAGACAAAGCACTGAAAAATTTGAATCTTATTGATTTAACCGTAAAGAGCTAAAAGGGATTTAAAAATTACCTTTCTCAATATTTTTTGGGTTTGTCATCCTTATATTTTATGTTTGTTATAAAGTTAATGAATTTTGTCTGCAATATATATATAGTTCGATTTTTTAGTAATTATTTTATAACTAATTTGTTTAATGGATGTCTGACAAGTGATAGACTTCAAATTTGCAGTCTATCTAGTAGTTAGGCAGCTCAATGTAAATATTATGGATCAACAAGAAAAAACAGTCGAAAAATATTTGCTTGCACTCTCAATAGGGGAAGTAAAGTTTGAACCTCAAGGTTACAAAAAACCTCCAGATTTCAGTTTAAATTCAAGTATTGGGATTGAGGTGAGGCGGTTAAATGAAAATTTCTTTGATGGTGAAAAATCAAGTGGTTTAGAAGAGCTTTCTATTTCACTTCACAATATTCTTAAACAAGTGCTCGAATCATTTGATAAAAAATTCGATGGACATTCTTACTACGTTGGTATTATGTATAAACGTCCTTTTCAAGGAAATCGTAAGAGTACCGTCAGAGATATGACGAATGCATTGGAAAGTTTTATTAATGGTAAGAGGGAGGTGCCTTGTGAGTTGTATGTCAATGATAATATTACATTTGACATTTTTCCATCTAAAATTGTTTCTAATCGCGTCTTTCGTCATGCAATAAGTTCAGATGACGATAGTGGTGGATTGGTTGTTCAGATGTACATACAAAATATTTTACATTGTATTCAGCAAAAGAAAACTAAAATTGAGCCATGTAAACATCTATATAAGGATTGGTGGTTGGTTCTTGTTGATATAATGATGTCATGGAATCTTGAACCATATGAAGTTGAAGAAATTAAGACTGGTATTACTGACCGTGGAGGTTTCAATAAAATAATTATTTTGGATTATTTTGGAGATAATTGTCTATTAGAACTAAGCTCATAATTTATTTACAAAAGGATGAGCTGCCTAACCAGTCGCTCAAGCTGATTTGCAATAGCGCGGTGAAAATTTTGTATTCAGATTAAAAATATTTTCATGCTGTCGGTAATTCATATATCAACAAACATTTTACTAACGTTCTGAACATTGCAAACAGCTTAGCTCCAGTCCGTTAGGCATCCGAGGCATCATAATATTTGGAGGAATCACCCAATGAGAAAGTTTACTAAAATCCTTGCTTCACTTATTCTGGTTTCTTTCCCGGCTTTAGCACAACAACCAACCTTTCAGGATACCTTACTTGATCATCTGATCGGTAAGTGGGTTCTTCAGGGCACCATTGCCGGACGAGAGACGACGCACGATATTACCGCAGAGTGGGTGCTGGGCCATCAGTATGTGCGACTATACGAAGTGTCGCGCGAGAAGGACGCCAATGGTCAGGCGGCGTATGAAGCGATTGTCTTCATCGGCTGGGATCAGTCGACGGGCCAGTACGCTTGCCTGTGGCTCGACTCAACCGGTGGCGGTGGCCTCTCGGCTCAGGCCATCGGCCATGCAAAACCCAGTGGTGATGAGATAGCGTTCTTGTTTAAGGGCAGCGACGGCAGTATCTTCCACACCACCTTCTCATACAATAAAGCCGCCGACTCCTGGCAGTGGCTGATGGATAGTGAAGAGGGCGGGAAGCTTCAGCCTTTTGCACGGGTAACACTCACAAGGAAATAGTTTTAAAGGTGCCCGGTATCGACCAGGCCTCTGAATCGATTGGCGCTTAATAAGTAAGGCTTCATAGCTAATCCCGCCGCAATGCGGATAAGGCTGCGCCACATGAAGCCTCATATATTATTAACCGTTTCTTAATTTTTTCATTGCTTCTTTAACATTCATTATCTGATATTTCTCCTCATTTACCTTCTTTACCACATAGGATAATATTATATCAATCATTTCTGCTTTTTGTAAGCATTCTTCATCTGAAAAACTGTGAATTCCGCCTGATAATTGTTCATAAAGTAATCTAATTGGATTGTCTCCTAATTCTGTAAGTGATTTTGGTAGAAATTTATTTACTACATCAATCAAATTTGCCATTTGATGGTCAGATTCAAATGATTTCAGGGCTTCTTTTATTTTCTCAGCTCCTTCAAAATCCATTGTTGAAATATCCTCAATAATCCGTTTAATCTCGTTTTCTATTATTCTCCTAAAATATGCATATGCTCCAATACCATAACTAATAGAAAGGTTTGCTAATGCCTTCTTATAATTATCGAAATCTTCTTTAATTAAATACTTCTCAACAATCTTATCAGGTGATATTTCATACGGTGGAAATTGACCTATTTTTTGGATATAAATATTTAATCCATTTTCTCTTTCATCCCAGGATTTATCTGAATATGCTTGTACCAAAAAATCAATAGTTGCTCCACACGACTGACATCTTCCGATAAGTTGTATTGTAAGATTTAATGATTTTGTTTTCTCGTCAAAATAAATTGGAAGTTTATCAGAATTGAGCATGTTATTGATACTTCTATCAAACATTGAATCCTTATAGTACAATTCCGTTCTGAATGTTTGAGTTTCTTTTTCAATAGGACATTTGAATTTGAAAGGTTTGTCTTTAAAATCTAATGGATTTGAATAGTTATTATCATTTTTCTCAAAATCTGAAACTGTCATGATTTTATAATATAGAGGTTTCTTTGCTAAAAAATCCCCAAATTCAGAATCAGCAATAATGTTCATTTTTTTCATATAAGGTTCTGTTTACTGTGCTTATTGAAATGGTTGCAAACATACGTCTGCAACTGTAGTGCGGATTTTAGAAAGCTTTATATGCGAGTTAAGTTTTCATGTTTTGTAGACCAACCACCTTTCTTAACCGACAAATCCCACATTGCCCGTTTGCCGGCTTGTTGCACTAAATCATTCCCCCAGGCTCTGTGAAATGTAGTATAAGTGATTTTAACCACAAAATCTTTATACTATAAAAAATGCTTCGTCTAAATTAAGGATAAAAGCGTTCACTATTGTTGAACAGGTGTGCCATAAAATTTGCGGTTTCGGCAAACTGTTCGAGGAACTTTAGAATACGAGCGTTCTAAGCGGGCAATTGAAGTTTTACCGGAGGTATCTTCCCAAGCTGTGTAAGACGGATTCATAGCTTGTTCCGACGCAATCCCTGAACTTGTTTCAGTGTATGTCGAGATTAGGCTGGCACTATACGATGCCTTACTTATGGCGGATGGAATACTGTTATTCATTTTCCTAGAGTCCGAGCTTGAAAAATGAATTGAGGTCTCCTATTAGCGAACCTCCCTTATAGTAACCATTCCAATTTGCCTCAACAATTCTTTGTCCCGTTGTGCTATCAAAAATACTTGTAAAGAAACCTTCATTGTGTTTTTGGTTTCTTGCAAAACTCTCAAAGTCCAACCATTTGTTTAATACCATCTTTAAATTGCGTTCAATCACTTCATCAAATGTTTCGGCTTTTATATCGTCAGTAAATTTATTTGCAATAACAGAAGTAACAGCGTATCTTCTGTAGCTAACAGCATTGCCGAAAGAACCAGAGATTTGAGGAATTTTTTCATAAGTTTTATAGACGAATACATATTTTCTGTAGGCGGAAATATTAGGTAAGATATCATCAAAGGTGTTTTTATTAAATAATTTTCCTTGTCCACTGCGTCTGGCTACTGATGGATTATTTTGTGCTGATAAACAAATTCTCAAAAATAACTCACGATCAATAATTTCATCACTGTCAATATATCCTTTTCGCAGCCCATCTTCGTATTCTCCTCGTTTTCTTTCATAATACAATCCGAACTCTTTAAAAATTGCTCGTTGTAACTCAACTTGAACTTTGTCATTTGCTCGTCTGTCTGCTTCTGTTACTGGTGATTGTTGATTTGTGGCAATAGAAATATCTTCTATTAGTTTTAATCTATTTCCATTGAGCGTACTTTGCAAAGTATTTTCATCACTGAATGTTATAATTTTTAGTAAAACTTCTTTATTGTTGAAAATATCTATAGTTGTGCTATTCTTTATACACTCCTCATAAATTATACTTAGTGTATATGCTGTTTGTCCCCCGTTAATAATTTGTGGATTTGTAACAATTACTTCAGCTCTATTCTTTCTTCCAACTTTATCACTATAATCCGTCTTGTCAGATAACATCATAGATTTTCACGTTAGTAATTACCCGTATTTTTATTACCTTGATTTACCCTTTTATTATTGCTTACGCTCAGATATACAATAAGATATCGCATTTACCCGTCCGTCTTCTTATTTTTGTATACGGCATATTAAAAATTTAACCTGTTATTCAGTAATTATTATCATCTTCATTGTATAGTTTTAAAAAGTATAAACATTTCAACCATAGATTGTTAATAAATACCATGTATTGTGTTGCCCAGATTATAAATAATT